>CAZVPS010000035.1:12230-14246 GCA_964629105.1 uncultured Anaerolineaceae bacterium | reverse complement strand
GCTCCCAAAGCACGTGCGCTACCACTGCGCTACACCCCGCCGACGCGATGATACGCGGCTGTCCGATATCGGCCGCATCCGACGTCATGACCGCAGGCCCAGGGATCGGGGCCATCAGCACCTGTCCGAAGGTGGGCCCTGGCCTACCCTGAGTCCTCTGGGCTTACCGCAGCAACAGCGCGCAGTCCGTCTGAGTCAAGTCTCATGAGGTTCCTTGATGGATCGTGAACTGCAGCACGATGTGGTGATCCTGGGAGCCGGACTGGCCGGACTGCGCGCCGCGGTGGAGATCTCCCGGCGACTCGAGGGCCGGGTCGACATCGGCATCGTGTCCAAGGTGCAGCTCATGCGTGCCCACTCCGTCTGCGCCGAGGGCGGCACGGCGGCCGTACTGCGCACGGACCTGGGCGACTCTCGCGAGCTGCACGCCTGGGACACGGTCAAGGGCGCCGACTTCCTGGCCGACCAGGACGTGGTACGGACCTTCGTTGACACGGCCCCGAAGGAGATCCACCAGCTCGACCACTGGGGCATCCCCTGGACGCGCGACGACGACGGCTACATCTCCCAGCGCCCGTTCGGCGGGCACAGCTATCCGCGGGCGACCCTGGCGGCCGACAAGACCGGCTTCTTCGAGATGCAGTCGCTCTACGATCAACTCCAGCGCTACCGCAGCTTCACCCGGTACGACGAGTTCTTCGTCACCGACATCCTGGTGAGCGCCGGCGCCTTCGCGGGCCTGGTCGGCCTGGACACCGGCACGGGCGAGACCGTCGCGATCCGCGGCAAGGCGCTGCTCATCGCCTCGGGCGGCGGCGGCACGCTCTATGGTTTCACGACCTACTCCCAGACGGTCACGGGCGACGGCATGGCGATGGCCTACCGGGCCGGCCTGCCGCTCGAGGACATGGAGTTCCTGCAGTTCCACCCGACCGGCCTGGTGCCGAACGGCATCCTGATGACCGAGGCATGCCGCGGCGAGGGCGGCTACCTGAAGAACAACCATGGCGAGCGCTTCATGGCGAAGTACGCGCCCAAGCTGATGGAGCTGGCGCCCCGCGACATGGTCTCGCGCGCAGAGACCGAGGAGATCCTCGCTGGGCGCGGCTTCAAGACATCCGACGGGCAGGACTACCTCGAGCTCGACCTCACTCACCTCGGCGCGGACCGCATCAACACCCGGCTGCCGCTGATCCGCGAGGTGACCATCAAGTTCCTCGGGCTCGACCCGATCGAGAAGCCCATCCCGATCCGCCCGGTGGCGCACTACTCGATGGGCGGCATCGAGACCGACATCAACGGCCTGACGCGCGTGGCCGGCATCTGGGCGGCGGGCGAGGCGGCCTGCGTCTCGCTGCACGGCGCGAACCGGCTGGGCTCGAACTCGACGGCCGAGTGCCTGGTCTGGGGCGGCATCGCCGGGCGGGAGATCGCCGCGGCGCTGCCCGAGCTGGGCGCGGCCGCGCCGCTGCCTGCGGACCAGGCGGAAGGGGCCGAGGACCACGTCCGGCAGGTGCTGGCGCGGCGCGGCGACGAGAACATCTACGCGCTGCGCCGCGAGCTGCGCGCGACGATGGACTCGTGCGTCGGCGTGTTCCGCAACGGCGACGACCTGGCGAAGGCGCTGCAGCAGATCCGCGAGATCCGCGGCCGCGCGGAGCAGGCGGCGGTCGCCGACCAGTCGCGGGTCTGCAACTCGAACCTCATCCACGCCCTGGAGCTGGAGAACCTCGTCGACCTGGCCGAGGTGACTGTGGCCGGGGCGCTGGCCCGCGAGGAGTCGCGCGGCGCCCATGCCCGGCGGGACTTCCCCACCCGCGACGACACGAACTGGCTCAAGCACACGCTCGCCTTCAACACCGCCGCGGGCCCCCGGTTCGAGCACAAGCCGGTGACCATCGACATGTGGCAGCCGGTCGAGCGCAAGTACTAGCCTCGGAGGACATCCATGGGATCCCGCGGACATCCGAATCGGCTGGGCATCCGGGGGTGGGTCGGCGGCGGGCGCTGGGGCTT
>CAZVPS010000035.1:0-12130 GCA_964629105.1 uncultured Anaerolineaceae bacterium | reverse complement strand
TGATGATCGCCGCCGTGGTCGCGCTCTGGGGCGGGCTCGACTTCTTCGTGCTGCAGTAGGAGCCCGACATGCGTGACCGAACGCTGTGGACGTGGCACATCGGCGCAGGCGTGGTGATCCTGGTCCTACTCGGCCTGCACATGGCGATCATGCATCTCGACGCGACGCTCGGGATCTTCGGCGCCCCCGGCGCGGAGCCGGTGGAGTGGGAGAGCGTCGTGCTCCGCGCGCAGAGCCTGTTCTTCACGGTCACCTACGTGCTCCTGCTCGGGGCGGCGCTGTACCACGGGCTCTACGGCCTGCGGAACATCCTGCTCGAGCTCAACCCCGGCGCCGGGCTGCGCCGGACGGTCAACGTCGGGCTCTCGCTGTTCGGGCTGGCGCTGTTCGCCTTCGGGACCTGGGCGGCCCTCGCCGCGCCGGGCGCCGCGCTGGCGATGGGAGGCTGACGTGGCCGATCCGAGCCTGAAGCAGGTCACCTTCCACCTCCGCCGCTACGAGCCCGGCAAGGACCGCAAGCCGCGCTGGGAGGATCACCGCATCGAGGTCGCGCCCGGCACGACGGTGCTGGACGGCCTGTGGAAGGTGAAGGAGCTAAGCGCCCCGAGCCTGGCCTGGCGCTCGTCGTGCCGCATGGGCATCTGCGGCTCGTGCGGGATGCTCATCAACGGGCGCCCTCGGCTGGCCTGCAACACGCAGATCGCCGAGCTGGACGGCGATGTCGTCGCGGTCGGGCCGCTGCCCAACTTCAGCATCATCAAGGACCTGGTCCCGAACCTGCAGCCGATGTTCGAGGCGCACCGCGAGCTGATGCCATACCTGCTCCGCGATGACACGCAGGAGCAGGACGACCCGACCGGGGAGTACCGGCAGACGCCGCACGAGCTGGAGCGCTACCTGCAGTTCAGCTACTGCATCAAGTGCGGTTGCTGCATGGCGGCCTGTCCCACCGTGGCGACCGACCCGCAGTACGCCGGGCCGATGCCCCTGGGCCAGGCCCACCGCTACAACAGCGACACGCGCGATGCCGGCTTCGGCCGGCGCCGTGAGCTGCTCTCGGGCGCGAGCGGGCCGTGGCGCTGCCACTTCGCGGGGGAGTGCTCGCAGGTCTGCCCCAAGGGCGTGGACCCGGCCAAGGCGATCCAGCTCATGAAGCAGGACCTGGTGTTCGACCTGTTGAGGCTGCGGCGGCGCAGGCCGCCGGCCGCGGTGGCCGAGGCCCCCCACGGCACGATGCGCGAGGGCATCCCGGCAGCTCCGCCGCGTACCGTGACGAAGCCCTGAGGGCGCTCGAGGGTTGGGGGACGAACGCGGCTTCGCCGTCTCGCCCGGCCTCCTGGGGCCACGGGCGCGAGGGTGAGGTCGGTCGGGGATAGATCGGGAGGTCGGCGGGCTACGCCCCCATGTACCCGGGAGGCGTGGTCCTGGGTCCGCCAATCGCCCAGTAATCGGTGCCTTCGCCGCTCGGCCTCTCGTGCTCCGGGCCCCGGACCCTACGCCGCTCCCGCCCCTGCGGCTCCCAAAGCACGTGCGCTACCACTGCGCCACACTCCGGCCGACTTCGTGCTCAGGGCAAGGCGCGCGCTTCCCAGTTTCGGCCTGTCGGTGGAACCTACGCCGCTCGGACCACGTGCTGGGAGTCCCCGCCCGGACTCGTCGCAATCGAAGCGACGCATGACCAGCTCCGCGACAGACCGCCACCCGTGATACGGCGCCGGCCGATCCATCCGCGCTCCTCTCGTCCTGGCGGCGCTGTCGACGCCTCGGCGAGCGCGAGCCACGTCGCGCGTCGGTCCGTGTGCTATTCGGCCGGCGCCAGGACCTCCACCGATACAGTCAGCGCCGGCCAACCCGCATCCGTCGTGATCAGGCGGTCGGCGCCGACGACGAGCGCCGTCGCGACGACGAGGGCGTCGGGCAGGCGCAGCGCACCCGCGTGGCGCGCCCGCAGCTCCGCGGCCGTGCTCGCGATCGCGCGGGAGGCCGGCTCGACCCGTGCTGGCAGGGCGTCGACGAACGAATCGACGACCGCCACGGCCTCGGGGCCGCGCCGATACGGAGACACCAGGCATTCGACATAGGCGGACGAAGGAAGCACCAGGGTGTCGCCGCGTTCCCGGGCGCTCGTGACCGCCTCTGCCGCGGCGGCGTGGTGGACGTCCGAGGCGTCGAGGACCGCGATGACCACCCCGGCGTCGAGGACAGTCAGTCCCACTCGCGTCGAAGCTCGTCGAGGACGCCGACCGGGTAGACGTCGGTCAGCAGGCCGCTGAACTGTTCGACCGGGTCCACGTCCCGGACCAGGAGAACCTCACCCGGGCCGCGCACCTCGGCGCGCAGGCGATCGCCGGTCCGGATGCCCGCCCGGTGGAGTGCGTCGACTGGAAGCGTGACCTGGTGCTTCGCGCTCACCCGGGTATACCCGCGGCGGCGTGGTTCCTTTACCCGCGCCTTCATGAGTCAAGGTTAGCAAGACCAACGCCGCGAGGCAAGTGCCCGCCCTCGTTCGATACCTCCGTCACACATCGACCCCCACCGAGGCCCTCACCGATGCCAGGTACTCGGCAGGGGTCAGGCAGCCGGGGCCTGGTGGGCAGACGGTCTTGCACACGGTTGCCCCGGCCCGCAGCGCCGCGGGACCGGCGTTCCTGGCCCGGCTCCGCGGGACCGGCGCTTCGGGCCCGGCGTCTCGGGACCGCCTTGCGTCCAACGCACCACCGGGGCGAGGGTCGTGGCCCGATGGCAGGTTCTCGGCGGTCCAACGCTCGGAACCTGCCATCCGGGCGACCCCGCCCGGGCCGCTGGCCCGGTCGTGGCAGGAAGACCGGCGGCCAACGCACCATTCCTGCCGGCGGGACCGCCGGCCGGTCCAAGGGGCGCGCGGTCATGCGTTCAATGCAAGGCCGACAGGTGAGCCGGCGCGCGGACCGGCAGACGGGCCGGCCGGGCGCGGACGTCCTGATGTCACGAACGTACCTGGACGAGAACAGTGTCCGCCCTCACCTACGACAGACGCGATACCGTCTCGCACCGACCGACGTGAACGTCCCGGATCCGAAGCCAGGCCAGCCTTGGCGGTGACACGAAGCACCGGTCGCGCCAGGGATCCGGAGGCGACGGCTACGCCTCGGCGATCACCCCGATCGAGATCCGAAAACCGGCGCGGCGCTGGAGCGGAGGCATCAAGGTACCTTGACCGATCGGCGCGTCGCCCGGAAACCAGCGCACCCATTCCTCGTTGAACGTGTCGAACTCTGCCGGGTCGCGCAACGACCAGTTGGCCCAAACGACCTTGTCGAGCGAGCTCCCCGCTGCTTCCAGCCTCGCCTTGAGGTTCTGCAGGCATTGGCGTGCCTGTTCCTTGATCGCACCGCTGACGACCTGGCCAGTATCAGGATCGACGGGCCCCATCGACGAGACGTAGACCATGCCTCCGGCGCTGACTGCCCGGCCGTAACCGACGGCGGGTCGGGATGCATCGGGCGGCTGAAGCGACTCTCCGGCGACCCACCTCCCCTTCCCCTGGCGGGCCTGGCCTGGTCGCGTGGGGTCTTCGGCAGGGATGCCGAATTCCCCGGGCGGCAGTTCGATCCCGCTCGCCTTGAACTTCCCCATGAACGTGGGCCGGATCCCGGTCGGCTTGAGCAGCCCCTCGACCTTTCCGTCTCGAACGCCGGTCTGCTCGAACGCGAAGATGTCCTGGGTGAGGATCTCGTCGTCGTCGATCCCGTAGACCTCGGTGATGTTGACGACCTTGCGGGAGCCGTCCTTGAGGCGGGCTGTATGGACGATCAGGTCGACAGCGGAGGCGATCTGCTCGCGGATGGCCCGCAGCGGCAGCTCATAGCCGGTCATGAGCACCATCGTCTCGAGCCGGCGGAGCATGTCCGCCGGGGTGTTCGCGTGCCCAGTGGATAGCGAGCCGTCCTGGCCCGTCGTCATGGCCTGGAGCATGTCCAGGGCCTCTCCCGAGCGGCACTCACCCACGATGATCCGGTCGGGGCGCATGTGCAGGGCATTACGCAACAGGTCGCGGATCGTGATCTCGCCTTTGCCCTCGAGATTCGCCGGGCGCGCCTCGAGCGTCACGACGTGCATCTGGCGGAGCTGGAGCTCCGCGGCGTCCTCGATCGTGACGATCCGCTCATCCTCGGGGATGAACGAGGAGAGGACGTTGAGCGTCGTCGTCTTGCCCGAGCCGGTGCCGCCGGAGACGAAGACGTTGAGTCGGGCCTCGACGCAGGCCTTCAGGAAGTCGAACATCTCGGCCGTTGCCGTGCCGAAGCGGACCATGTCGGCCACCGTGAGCGGCCTGGCGGGGAACTTGCGGATGGTGATCACCGGTCCGACGAGCGAGAGCGGTTCGATGATCGCATTGACCCGCGAGCCGTCGGGCAGGCGGGCGTCGACCCGCGGGCTCATCGTGTCGATGCGCCGACCGATGGGGGTGATGATCCGGTCGATGATTCGCAGCACGTGCTCCGCGTTCAGGAAGACGCTGTCGACGCGCTGGATCTTCCCGCCCCGCTCGATGTAGACCTGGTTTGGGCCATTGACCATGATCTCGGTGATCGTCTCGTCGCGAAGGAGCGGCTCGAGTGGCCCGAGGCCCCCGATCTCTCCGACCACCTCCTCGATCAGGCGCAAACGTTCGTCATGCGTCACGGCGAACTCGTGCACGCGGATGGTCCGGTCGACGATCACCTCGACCTTGCCGTGGAGGTCAGTCGCATCGGAGACGTCGAACAGCGAGTGCGAGGCGCCCATGACCTCGTTCTGGAGGCGAACCCTGACGTCGCGCAGCAACTTCTCCCTGGCTGCAACCTGGGCCAGGTTCGGCGAAGCCGGAGCCGGAGGCGGGACGGGTACGATTGCGCCGGCACTCGGGGTGTCGGCTCGCTGCTGCGCCTGCTCAACCCGCTTGAGCAGCGACATGACGTACTCCTCCCACGGGCTTGCGACATGACCGAGATGGGTGGTGATCTGGGCCTGCGCGAGTGAGCGGCGGCCGCCTCGCTTGCTGAGAGAGTACCTCCGCCCCGCTGGCTGGGGCCCTTGGCGGTGCCAATGCGGCGCGTCAAGGCAACTCGATTGTAGGCCGCGCCGCTGCCGGAGAGCGAGCTCGGCCAGGTACCTGATCACGGGGTCGGTTCGGGGCGACCTCGAAGGTGAGCTGTGGCCCGGGACCGGTCGGCTCACCCGGATCCCCATGTTCGGCATGACCATCCGGGAGCAGCTCGGGGTGCGCCCATTCGTCCCGTTCCTCGACCGGGTGGCCGCCGGCGACGACCTCGGCCCGGCAGCGGACACGCCGGATCTCCGCGGGTACGTCGAACTGCTGCTGCGGGGCGGCTTCCCGGAGCCGGCCCTTCGCCTGGCGGCGTCGCCGCGCCGCCGCTGGTTCGACAGCTACGTTGAGGATCTGCTTACCCGCGACGCCGAGCAGGTCGACGGTGGCCGGGACCCCGCGCGCCTGCGCCGCTATCTCGAGGCGTTCGCGCTCAACACGGCCGGCATCGTCGAGGACCGGACGCTCTTCGAGGCGGCTGGCATCAACCGCAGGACGGCGCTCGCCTATGAACGCCTGCTCGTCAACCTGCTCGTGGTCGAGGCGGTGCCCGCCTGGACCTCGACCCGCCTCAAGCGACTCGTCCTGTCCCCCAAGCGTTACGTCGTCGATCCCGGCCTCGCCGGCGCCGTGCTCGGCCTCGACGTCGACCTCGTGCTGCGCAATGGCGACCTGCTTGGACGGCTGCTCGACACGTTCGTCGCCGCCCAGCTCCGCGCCGAGCTCGCGAGCGCGGCTTCGCGCCCGCGCCTCTACCACGTGCGCCAGCAGCAGGGTCGTTTCGAGGTGGATCTCCTTGCCGAGCTGCGAGGCGGTCGCCTCGTAGGGATCGAGATCAAGGCCGATGCGGCCCCGACCGGCGACAGCGCGCGACATCTTGCCGCGCTCCGGGATCGGTATCCGGACACCTTCATCGCCGGGATCGTGCTCCACACGGGTCCGCGCGCGTACCGCCTGGGCGATCGGCTCCTCGCCGTCCCGATCTCGACGCTCTGGAGTTGATCGCCCGACGATCGCGTCCGCGCTCGGCCTGGAACCGCCGGATGAGCGGCACCTTCGTCGCTCGGTCCCCCGTGTGCGGACTCGTCCGGCCGGGCGAGCATCGACTGGACGTTCTCGGCCGCCGGCCAATGGCGCGTCGAGGCCCGGGCGCTGGAGAACACGAGCTACAGCGCCAGCAGGTTGACGTTCTACTTCGTCAACGCCCTTCCCTGACGAAGGGCCTTCGGGCTGGAGGTCGCCCCGTCAGAAGCCCGCGCGGGCCAGGACCGGCCCCATCCGCCGCGCGGCGCGGGCCCGGTGGGAGACGGCCTGCTTGCGCTCCGGGGGCCATTCCGCGACGGTCGCACCACCGGGCGGCTCGGAGGCCGGTTCGAAGATCGGGTCGTAGCCGAAGCCGTTGGCGCCGCGCGGCGCCGTCCCGATGCGGCCTTCGAACGTACCCCGGGTCAGCGTCACCGGAAGGCCGCCGCGGGGACCGGCGCGATCGGGCAGGGCCAGGGCCAGCACGCACCGATAGCGGGCGCCCCGCCGCTCGGGCGGCAGTCCCGCCAGGGCCGCCAGCAGCTTCGCGTTGTTGTCCTCGTCGGTCGCCTGCTCGCCCGCGTAGCGGCGCGTCCGGACGCCGGGGCCGCCGCCGAGCGCGTCCACCTCCAGGCCGGAGTCGTCGGCGAGCGTCGGGAGGCCGGACCGGCGGGCGTAGAAGCGCGCCTTGAGGGCCGCGTTGGCGGCGAAGGTCGTCCCGGTCTCCTCCACCTCGTCGGCGATCCCGGCGGCGTCGAGGTCGACGAGCTCGGCGCGGGCGAGCCGGAGGAGGTCGCGCAGCTCGCCGAGCTTGTGGCGCGAGCGGGTGGCGACGAGCAGGCGGGGCCGGTCGGTCACCGCTTGACGGTTGCCAGCACCGCGGCCTGGGCCGCGAAGAGGGTCGTGAGGCCGCCGCCGGCGAGGTCGAGCAGGAGGCCCAGGTCGTCGCGCGAGAAGGCCTTCCCCTCCGCCGTCCCCTGCAGCTCCACGTAGTGCCCGGCATCCGTCCCCACGACGTTGAAGTCGACCTCGGCCGCCTTGTCCTCGGCGTAGTCGAGGTCCAGGAGCGGCACGCCTTCGTGGATCCCCACCGAGACCGCGGCCACCTTGCCCACCAGCAACCGTTCCAGGCCATAGGTGATGAGGGCCGTCGCGAGGGCCACGTAGCCGCCCGTGATGCTGGCCGTGCGCGTCCCGCCGTCCGCCTGGAGGACGTCGCAGTCGACCGTGACGGTCCGCTCGCCCAGGCGCCCCAGGTCAACCACGCCCCGGAGGGAGCGGCCGACCAGGCGCTGGATCTCGTGGGTCCGACCGCCGATCTTGCCGGCCGTCGCCTCGCGCATCGTCCGTTCGGCGGTGGAGCGCGGCAGCATGGAGTACTCGGCAGTGACCCAGCCGCTCCCCTTGCCGCGCAGGTGCGGCGGCACCCGGTCCTCGATCGTCGCGGCGCACAGGACCTCCGTGTCGCCGACCCGGATCCGGCAGGAGCCCTCGGCCCACTTCTGGACGCCGAGCGTCATCGTCACCGGCCGCAGCTCGTCCGGCCGGCGGCCCGACGGGCGCAGGGCCGGGCCGCGGTTCCCGATCGTCATGAGCGCACCTCCTGGGGTCCATTCTGGCCCGCCAGCTCCGCTTTCGCCGCCAGCTCCGCTTTCGCCGCGTCCCACAGCTCGTCGAGCTCCGTGAAGGAGAGATCCCGCAGGGCGACCGAGCGCTCGGCCGCGAGGCGCTCCACGATCCCGAACCGCCGGCGGAACTTCTCGTTGGCCGATCGGAGCGCGGCCTCCGCCTCCACGTCGTGGTGGCGGGCAAGGTTTACGACCACCATGAGGAGGTCGCCGAGCTCCTCCGCGCGGGCCCCCGGGCCCTCGGCGGCGGCGAGCTCGCCCAGCTCCTCCGCGACCTTGGCCAGGATCCCGTCGACGCTGGGCCAGTCGTAGCCGAGGTGCGCGGCGCGTTCCTGCATCTCCTGGCTCGCGGCAAGGGCGGGCATGGAGCGGCTCACCCCCTCGAGGGCGCTCTTCGGCCGCGGAGCCGGCTCCCCGTCGGCGGCCGATGCGGCGGATGCCGCTGCATCGGCCGCGCGCTCCGCCTGCTTGATTCGCTCCCACTGGCGGTTGACGTCGGTGGCCGTCCGGACCACCGCGTCGCCGAAGACGTGGGGGTGGCGGCGGACGATCTTGCTGGCGATCGCGGCCTGGACGTCGGCGAGGTCGAAGACGCCGGCCTCCGCGGCCAGCTGGGCGTGGAGGACCACCTGCAGCCAGAGGTCGCCGAGCTCCGCGGCGAGGTCCGGCGTCGCCCCGCCGGCGAGGGCGTCGTAGACCTCGTAGGCCTCCTCGAGGAGGTGGTTGCGCAGCGATTCGTGGGTCTGCTCGCGATCCCACGGGCAGCCGTCCGGCTCCCGCAGGCGATTCGAGATCCAGGGCATCCCCCACGGCGAGGCCGCCGCCAGCTCCGGGGCGACCGGGGCGAGGTAGAGCGGGGCCACCAGGTCGGCCTCCACGAGGGCGCCGATTGTCGTCGCCTCGGCCGCGCCGAACCGCCCCACGGGGTGGTCCGCCGGGTAGAGACGCCGCAGGACGGCGAGGGCGTCGCGGCCGGCGGGGCCGTGGCGGCCGGGGAGCGGGACCGGCGGATCCTCCGGCGGCGCGGCGCGCAGGACGGCGAGCGGCACCAGGAGCGTGGGGCGCGACGGCTCCAGCGGGACGGCGATCAGCCGCTCCGCGGGCACCACCGCGAGGCCGTCCGCCGGGTCCAGGCCCCAGCGCAGGCGCGCCTCGGCGAGCAGGGCATCGAGCACGAGGCCCTCCGCTCAGCCGGTGGTGGAGGTGTCCAGGAGCCGTTGGATCTTCGTCTGCTCCGTGTCGTTCTTGATCCCCTGGTACCAGTTGACGAAGGCGTTGTCGCGCAGCGTCTGCGCCTGTTCCGGGTCCGGCAGGCGGGTAGCGATCTCGGTCACCACGTAGAAGACGAGGCCGGTGCCGGCGATCGCCGTCGACACCCCGTTGACCTGCGTGGCGAAGATCGCGTCCTCGGGGCCCTTCTCCAGCTGGTAGCGGGCGATCCATCCCTGGTCGCCGCCGTCGACCGCCGAGGCGGCGATCGAGTTCTCGGCCGCCAGCTTCGCGGCATCGGCGCCGGGCTTGCCCGCCTCGGCGATCAGCTTCTGGGAGCGGATGACGGGATCCTCGGCCATGACGAACTGGATGACGTGCCAGCCGAAGGCCGACTTGACCGGCGCGAGGAGCTGGCCGGGCACGAGGCCCTCGGCGAAGATCGCGTCGCCGAACGCCTTGTCCAGCTGGGTTTGCGGATCGTCCTTGGCGAAGTAGGGCAGGAAGCCGTTCGCGGCGGCCGAGGTGGCGTCGTCGCTGCCGGGCGCGAGGTCCACGAAGCGCTTCGTCCCGGCCTTCAGCTCGTCGTAGGCCTTCTTCGCCTCGTCCTCGGCGGCCTTCCAGGCCGGATCGTCGGCGGTCAGCGCGGCGGCGCCGCCCGGGTCGTTCTTGGGCGAGTAGAGCAGGTGCTTCACGAGGACGGCGCCGGGCGCGATCGGGCTGCCACCGTTGTCCTCGATCGCGACCTCGACGATCCGGCGCTGCTCCGACGGCTTGTCGACCACCTCGGCCAGGATCTGGGCCTCCACCCCGTCGCGGGCCACGATGGATCCCGCGGAGCGCCGGTAGAACGCCTCGGAGACGCCGGCGTCGGAAGCCCGCTTCATGTAGTTCGGGTCCACGAGCTCCGCCGAGACCTCGGTCATCCGGCCGATCCGGTAGACCCCGTCGGCGCCCTCGATCACGGCCGTGAAGCCCGGCGCGGCCAGGGCGAAGATCGCCTCCACGAAGGGGGCGTCGGGAGACGTGGTCCCCTTGTCGATGAAGAAGAGATCGCCGTTCGTCTCCGCGGCGCCGGCGTCGCCCGAGGCCTTGACGACCTCTTCCCAGGTCTTGCCGGCCTTGAGGTCGGTCAGCAGGCCGTCGGCCTTCTTCTTCGCCGCGTCCTTCTGGGCCGGGGTGGGCTCGGCGGCGCCGGTGTCCTTCTCCGGCGTGACCGCGATCACGAAGGAGTGGCGGCTCTCGGGGGTGGTGGCGTCCTTGGCGACCTGGGCGTCGATCGCGGCCGGCGTCACCTCGACGGTGCGGTCGGCGGCCAGCTGGAGCAGGAGGGTCGTGTCGATCTCGCGCTCGTAGGCGAGGCTGCCGACCTGGTCCTTCTGCTGGGAGATGTAGGTCAGGAGCTGCTGGCCCTGCGACGGCGACATCTTGCCGGCAGTCACCTTCTCGCGAGTCCGCGACTCCAGCACGTCGAGCCGGAAGGTCTCGACGGCGACGCGCTCGCGCAGGGCGTCCTTCGTGATCGACTCGCCGTTGACCACGGCGACCGGGGCCAGGTGCTCGCCGTACCAGCTCGCGGCGCCCGCGCCCACCAGGAGAAGGATCGCGACGACGACAGCGGCGCCGAAGCCCAGGTTGAAGTAGAGGTTCCGGCGGGCGTCGGACTCGTAGCCGCTGCGGCGGCCGGTCCGCGTCGTCGGGCGAACGCGGAAGGTCATGGTGCCTCTGGTGGGTTGGTGACGAATGCTCGGGGGCCACGACGCCGGGGCGGCGGACTCGGCGCATCGTACCGCACCGGGCGGAAGGAGCCGGGCGTGCGGCCGCATGCGGCGGATGAGCCCTGGGCGGGCTCCGGGGCCGGCGCTCGTCGCGAGCGATCGGACGATGCCCGTCACCCGCGATACTGTGTCCTGACCGGCACCGCCGATGGGTGCCGGGCCAGGGATGCAGCCGAGGGCCGATGAACCTGATCAACGTCGCTCGCACGCAGGCGAGACGGCTCCACGGGACGATCAGCGGGCTCCGCACACGCGGCTACCGACGGCGCCTCGGCTGGGACCGCGATCCGCAGTTCTGGCGCCGCCTCGTCCGGGAGGGCGCCGCCCTGCCGCCCCGGCGTCCGGACGCCCGGTGGCGGGACTGGGCCAACCGGGCGCTGGTCGACCGGACCCAGGTCGAGGCGGCGGTCGCGGAAGTCGCGCGGTGCGGGTTGCCCCCGCACAACGACCGCCCCAAGAACTGGGACCTCCTCGTCGCCCTGGGGGCCATCCTCGAACACACGCGCCCCGCGGACCCCATCCTCGAGATGGGGTCTCCGCGCTACTCGCGCCTCCTCCCCTGGCTGGCGCTCTACGAGTACCGCGAGCTCAACGGGATCGACCTCGTCTTCGAGGCCGAGGCCCGGGACGGCCCGATCCGTTACCGGCCGATGGACCTCACCGCGACGACGTTCCCCGATCGATCGTTCGCGGCCATCGCCTGCCTCAGCGTCGTGGAGCACGGGGTCGACATCGAGCGCTACCTCGCCGAGGCCGGTCGGCTCTTGCGCCCGGGCGGCGTTCTCGTGACCTCGACGGACTTCTGGTGCGATCCGGTCGACGTCGCCGGCCTGGAGGCCTACGGCGGGCGGGTCCGGATCTTCGGCCCGGACGACCTCGCCGGCTGGCTCGAGATCGCCGCCGGCCACGGCCTGGAGCCGGTGCGGCCGCTCGACCTCCGCTGCGGGGAGCGGGTCGTCACCTGGGAGCGGTTCGGTCTCCGCTACACGTTCGCCAACGTCGTCCTTCGCCGGCGCTGAGGGGAGCTGTTCGTGGGCGATCCCACCCCGCCGTCCCCGCCCCGTCCCCCGTCGCGGGCACGGCGCATGGTCGGGCGCGCCGTCGGCCTGCTTTCCCTTAACGTGGACGAAGTGGATGGGTACGCCGTCGATCATCGTGCGGAATTGCGGGAGCAGGTTCATCGCCGCTTCCTGCGCGCGCCAGTCGTATGCGGTCTGCCAGTAATCGACTAGGTCTCGCATGTAGGAAAGGTTGGTGCCTGCCTGCCATTTGCTGTTGTCTCCAATTTCCTGCGGCCAGCGGGTGCGGGCAAGGCGGCGCGCCAGATCGTCTAGGTCCGCCTGCGGAGTGGCGATACGGCATCGGGTGACCGCCTAATTCATTCAAAATCCCCGTTTACGAAGCGATACCGGCTCCCCGCCGAA
>CAZVPS010000034.1:0-14527 GCA_964629105.1 uncultured Anaerolineaceae bacterium | reverse complement strand
TCGCGGTCCTCCTCGACAAGAACATCCGCGGCACCCGCTTCTACCAGAGCGCCCTCTACATGCCGGTCGTCCTCTCCCTGGCGATCGTGGGCTTCATCTGGATCATCATCTACGCGCCGGAGCAGGGCCTGCTCAACAACCTCTTCGGGCGCACCGCGCAGGGCAACCAGATCTCGTGGCTCGGTGACCCGAGGATCAACCTGTGGGCCGTCCTCGTCGCCGCGAGCTGGCGCCAGGTGGGCTACGTGATGGTCCTGTACCTCGCCGGCCTGAAGGCGGTGGACCCGGCCCTGCGAGAGGCCGCGGCGATCGACGGGGCGAGCGAGCGCCAGGCCTTCTTCCGCGTCGTCTTCCCGGTCATGCGCCCGATCAACATCGTGATCCTCGTGATCACCGTGATCGAGTCGCTCCGCGCGTTCGACCTCGTCTTCATCATCAACAAGGGGCTCAACGGCCTGGAGCTGCTCTCCACGCTCGTGACGAACAACATCATCGGGGAGACGAGCCGGATCGGGTTCGGCTCCGCGATCGCGGTGGTGCTGCTCGTCGTCTCCGTCGGCCCGATCATCTTCTACCTCGTCCGCGCCCTCCGGGAGGAGCACGAGTGACCGAGATCGCCGTCCCGCGCGCCGACGCGACCGTGGCGACCACCGCCCGCCGCCGGAAGACGCTCCGGCGGGCCGGTCTGCACGCGTTCCTCATCGCGATGAGCCTGATCTGGCTGGTCCCCATCGCCTGGGCGGTCTACACCTCGCTCCGCCCGTTCGAGGACACGAACCAGCTCGGCTACGTCTCGATCGGCGGGTCGTACAACCTCGACAACTTCGTGAAGGCGTGGGACCGGGCGCAGATCCCGCTGTACTTCTTTAACACGGTGATCATCCTCGTCCCCGCCGTCATCCTCGTGCTGCTGCTCGCCTCGATGATGGCCTTCACGGTGTCGCGCTACAGCTGGCGCTTCAACCTGGCGCTGCTGATGGTCTTCACGGCCGCCAACCTCCTCCCGCCCCAGGTCATCATCACCCCGCTCTTCCGGCTCTACCTCCTCCTGCCGCTTCCCCCGCCGCTGAGCGACAACGGTCTCTTCTACAACCAGTTCTTCGGGATCATGGTGATCCACGTCGCCTTCCAGCTGGGCTTCTGCACGTTCGTCCTGAGCAACTACATGAAGACGCTGCCGAAGGAGCTGAACGAGGCGGCGGTGGTGGACGGGGCCGGCGTCTGGCGGACCTACTGGAGCGTGATCCTGCCGCTGACGCGGCCGGCCCTCGCCGCGCTCGCGACGCTCCAGGTGACCTGGATCTACAACGACTTCTTCTGGGCCATCATCCTCATGAAGGACGGCGACCGGATGCCGATCACCTCGGCCCTGAACAACCTCAAGGGCCAGTACTTCACGGACAACAACATGATGGCTGCCGGCGCGATCATGGTGGCCATCCCGACGCTGATCGTCTTCTTCGCCCTCCAGAAGCAGTTCGTGAGCGGCCTCACCCTCGGATCGACGAAGGGCTAGGAGGTCGATGAGCACCCCGGTCCCGGTGCCCTGGGAGGCACCCGAGCTCACCGGCGTCGGCCGGGTGCCGATGCACTCCGTCCCGCACCCCGATCGCGTCGACCTCGATGGCCGGTGGCGCTTCCAGCTGCTCCCGGCCCCCGACGCAAAGCCGGCGGCCGCGTGGGGCGAGATCGACGTCCCCGGCTGCTGGACGATGCAGGGATGGGGAGACCTCCCGCACTACACGAACGTCGTGATGCCGTTCCCGGGCCTGCCCCCGTCGGTCCCGGCGGCGAACCCGACCGGGCTGTACGAACGGGAGGTCGAGGTGCCGGCTCGCTGGGCCGGGCGCCGGATCGTCCTGCACGTCGGGGCGGCCGAGAGCGTCCTGATCGCGCGGGTCGACGGGCGGGAGGCAGGGCTGAGCAAGGACTCCCACCTCGCCGCCGAGTTCGACGTCACGGAGCTCGTGCGACCGGGCCCGAACACGATCACGCTGGCGGTGGTCAAGTGGTCCGACGCCAGCTACGTCGAGGACCAGGACCAGTGGTGGCACGGGGGGATCACCCGCTCGGTCTTCCTGTACGCGACCGACCCCGTCCACCTCGCCGACGTCCGCGCCATCGCCACGCTCGCCGAGGACCTGGCAAGCGGATCGCTGGAGGTCCGGGCGGAGGTCGCCTTCGCCGGCGTGGGGCCGGAGGCCGGCTGGACAGTGGCGGCGCGCCTCGGCGACCTGACGGGCGCCCTCGCGGCGCCGGTGCCCCACACGGGCCGCCACGAGGGCCCGCGCCCCAGCCGGCACCGGCGAGAGCTCGCCGACCGGCATATCTCCTCGGGATCGCTGACCGAGGAGGAGCGCACGGTCCTGTGGCCTCAGCTCTACGCGGAGCTGGCACCCGCGTCCGTGGGTCGCGTGACGGTCCGGGCGGATGTCGCGGGCGTCCGGCCGTGGTCCTCCGAGCTGCCGGTCCTCTACCCGCTCACCGTGGCGCTCCGCGCGCCGTCCGGCGACGTGGTGGAGCAGGTCGAGCTCCGCGTCGGCTTCCGGCGCGTCGAGATCGTCGGGATCGACCTGCTGATCAACCGCCGCCGCGTCTTCATCCGCGGCGTGAACCGCCATGACTTCGACCGGCACACCGGGCGGGTCATCTCGCGCGACGACATGCGCGCCGACCTCGTCCAGATGAAGCGGTTCGGGCTCAACGCCGTGCGGACCTCGCACTATCCGAATGACCCGGCCTTCCTGGACCTCTGCGACGAGCTCGGTCTCTACGTGATCGACGAGGCCGACATCGAGTCGCACGCGTTCATCGACAGCGTCTGCGACGACCCGCGCTACCTCAACGCCTGGGTCGACCGCGTTTCCCGGATGGCCCGCCGCGACAAAAACCACCCGTCCGTGATCGCCTGGTCGCTGGGCAACGAGTCCGGCTACGGCGCCAACCACGACGCCGCCGCCGGCTGGCTCCGGCGCTACGACCCGTCCCGGCCGCTCCACTACGAGGGGGCGATCAAGTGGGACTGGGCGAGCGACCAGGCCGCGAGCGACCTCACCTGCCCGATGTACCCGCCGATCTCCGCGATCGTCGGCCACGCCCGGTCGGGACGCCAGCGCCACCCCCTCATCATGTGCGAGTTCTCGCACGCGATGGGCAACAGCAACGGCACGCTCGCCGAGTACTGGGACGCGATCGAGGCGACGCCCGGGCTGCAGGGCGGCTTCATCTGGGAGTGGTGGGACCACGGGCTGGTCCAGGAGCTGCCCGACGGGACGACACGCTGGGCCTACGGCGGCGACTTCGGCGACGAGCCGAACGACGGCAACTTCTGCATCGACGGCGTCGTCTTCCCTGATCGAACGCCCAAGCCGGCCCTCTGGGAGCACCACGCCCTCGCCGCTCCGGTCCGCGCGAGCGCGACGCCCGAGAACCTGCGCGCCGGCCGGCTGACGCTGCACAACCGGCAGGACTTCCGCGATCTCTCCTGGCTGCGCGGTCGCGTCGAAGTGGCGATCGAGGGCACGCTCGTGCACGCCGGCGAACTGCGCCTGCCCGCGCTCGGCCCGGGCGAGCAGGCCGTGGTCGATGTCCCGGGGCTCACGGAGCTCGCCCTCGACGACGGCGAGGCGTGGCTCACCGTCCGGTTCGTCACCGCGGAGCCGGAACCCTGGGCCGACGCAGGCCACGAGGTGGCGTGGGCCCAGCTCGCGCTTCGCCCCGCGCCAGACCGCTCGGCGACGCTGGCGGCCGACGCCGGACCCGGCGCGCCCGTGGACGGCGATGGCCTCCTCGTCCACGCGCTCCTGGCCTCCCCTCCCCGGCTCAGCCTCTGGCGCGCCCCCACCGACAACGATCGGATCCCCGGGCTGGCTGCCGACTGGGACGCGCTCGGCCTGGCGCACCTGGAGCGGACGCTCGTGAGCATCGAGAAGGTGGGCAGCACGACGGTCGTGCGGAGCCGGTATCGGACCGGCGCCGGGATCGCGGTTCCCCACGAGATGGTCGTGACGCCGCTCGCGGGCGGTGCCGTTCGGATCGACGAGACGGTGGAGATCCCGCTGGCGCTGGCGGACCTGGCGCGGGTCGGCTCCGTGCTGGAGGTGGTCGGCGGCCTCGACCGGGTGGAGTGGTTTGGCCGGGGTCCCCACGAGACCTACCCGGACCGCCGCCGAGCCGGGCGCGTCGGGCGCTGGCGGTCGACAGTGGACGATCTCCACGTCCCGTACGTCCGGCCCCAGGAGAGCGGCGGGCGCGCCGACGTGCGCTGGATCAGCCTCGTCGATTCGGCGGGTCGCGGCCTGCGCATCACCCTGGACGTGCCGCGGCAGGTGTCGGCATCCCGCTTCCGGGCGGAGGACCTGGCCGCCGCGACCCACCACGGCGAGCTGGTGCCCCGGCCCGTCGCGGTCGTCCACCTCGATGCGGCCCACCGGGGCCTGGGCACCGCCAGCTGCGGCCCCGACACGTTGCCGGAGTACCTGGTGGGGCCCGGCACGTACCACTGGTCGTGGTTGCTGGAGCGCGTCGAGGCGTGACCGCGCGGCCCGGCCGGCTCTTCCGCGGCTATGTCTTCGACCTCGACGGCACGGTCTACCTCGGAGATGCCCTCCTCCCGACCGCCGGTGAGACGATCACCCGGCTCCGGGAGCTGGGCTGTCGCACGGTCTTCCTGTCGAACAACCCGACGCATCCTCCCGAGGACTACGCCGCGAAGCTGACCCGCCTGGGCCTGCCGACCGATCTGCCGGACATCCTCGTGTCCACGCAGGTGCTCGTCCGCTTCTTGCAGGACCGGATGCCCGGCGCCCGCCTCCTTGTCCTCGGCGAGACGCCCCTGGTGCGGGCCCTGGCCGCGGGCGGCTTCGAGATCACCGACGAGGCGACCCGCACCGACGCGGTGATCGCGAGCTTCGACCGGTCGTTCGCCTACCCGAAGCTGCAGGCCGCGTTCGACGCAATCAGGGCCGGCGCCCGGTTCTTCGCCACGAACGGCGATCCCTACTGCCCGGTGCCCGGCGGTGGCCAGCCCGACGCGGCATCCGTGATCGCGGCGATCGAGGCCTGCACCGGCGTCGCATGCGAGGCGATCGTCGGCAAGCCGTCGCGCCACACGAGCGAGGCGATGCTGGCCATGCTGGACCTGTCGCCGTCCGACTGCCTCATGACCGGCGACCGGCTCGAGACCGACGTCCGGATGGGACTCGACGCCGGCATGTCCGCGGCGATCGCCCTGACCGGCGCGACGACGGCGGAGATGGTCGCGGCCTCCCCGATCCGGCCGACCTACGTGCTCGACCGGTTGGCCGACCTCCTCCCGGGGTGACGCGGATGGCCGGCTTCGTTCTCGGGATCGACCAGGGCACGAGCGGCAGCCGGGCGCTCGTCCTCGACGACGGCGGTGGCGTTCGCGGCTACGGGTATCGCCCGCTGGCGCGCCTGCATCCCGCCCCGGACCGGGTCGAGCAGGATCCCCTCGCGGTCGCGGCCGGCGTCCGCGAGGCGATCGAGGAGGCGCTCGAGCGGGCCGGCATCTCGGCCGCCGACGTGGCCGCCTGCGGGATCGCGTCGCAGCGGGACACCGATTTCGTGTGGGACGCCCGCACGGGCCGGCCGCTCGCGAACGCGATCACCTGGCAGGACCTGCGCACCGCGCCGCTCGAGTCCGACCTCCGGGGGTGGCCGCAAGCCCGCGAGTGCCGGAGGCGCCTCGGGTACTGGCCCGGGCCGTGGAGCGGGGCACTCCACCTCAAGTGGCGCATGGTGCATGACGCGCCCGTCCGCGAGGCGGCCCGCGCGGGCTCGCTCCGCATCGGCCTCTCTGCGTCGTGGGTCCTGGCCGCGCTGGGCGGGTCGCCCGAGCCGCGGGCCGACGTGTCGCTGGCCCAGAGCATCAACCTATGGGACTTCCGCGCGCGCGACTGGTGGGATGACTGGCTCGCGTACCTCGACGTGAGCCGGGCCGCCCTTCCCGCCGTGTCGCCGACCGTCGCCGACTTCGGCGCGATCGACGTGGGCGGGACCCAGATCCCGGTGCGGGCCATGATCGCCGACCAGCAGGGTGCCCTCTTCGGCTACGACTGCCGCCGCGCCGGCGACGCCGAGGCCACGCACGGCACCGCGTCGTTCGTGAACGTCTGTCTCGGCGACGCCATGCCGGAGCTCGACACGATCAAGGTCTACCTGGCGTGGCTCCTCGACGAGCGACCGACCTACTGCCTGGAGGCGGACACGACGGTCACCGGCGCCGCCGTCCGCTGGCTCCGCGAGAGCGCCCGGATCATCGACCGGGACGAGGAGCTCGGCGAGCTGGCCGCATCGGTGCCGGACGCGGGCGGCCTGATCTTCGTGCCCGCGTTCACCGGCCTCAACGTCCCGTACGACGTCCGCGAGGCCCGGGGGTCGCTGCTTGGCATGACGCTGGGCCATACGCGGGCGCACATCGCGCGCGCCTTCCTCGATTCGATCGGGTTCCAGCTCCACGCGATCCTCGCCGAGATCCGCGCGTCGACGGGCGTCGCCGTGACCGAGCTGAAGGTCGGCGGGGGACTCTCCGCCAGCGACGCGGCCTGCGCGATCCAGGCTGACTGGCTCGGGATCCCGGTGGCGCGCTCCTCCTTTGCGGAGACCACGGCACGCGCGGCCGCCCTCCTCGCGGGGATCGGGGCGGGCGTGTGGGCAGGCGAGGGCGATCTGCCGCCACTTCCCGGGACGACCCGGGTCTTCGAGCCGCGGCTCGACGCCGGCCGGCGCGCCGAGGGCCACGCTTCCTGGCGGCGTGCCGTGGGCGCGGTGACGACCTGGGCCCGTCCGTAGGGACGAGGGGGGCCAGCCCCACCCCCAAGACGCCGGGTGACCGGCTGGTGCGGCGCGCCCGCCGACCGTAGCGTCTGGGCATCGATCGCGATCGGACGGACCCGATCCGACAGCCCGGAGGCAGCACACCATGAACGTCAATCGGAGGCTCCTCTACGGAGGCGTCTTCCTCGTCGCGGCGGGCGCCGTGATGCTCGCCGCGCAGGGTGACGCGGTCGATGGCGACGTCGTCGCGCAGGCGTTGCGTCTCTGGCCAGTGCTCGTCATCGCGCTCGGCATCGGCCTGCTGCTGCGCCGCACCCGGTTCGGGCTGGCGGGCGGCATGCTCGCCGCCGCAGTGCCCGGGCTCCTGCTCGGCGGGGCGGTCGTGGCCGCGCCACAGATCGGGCCGGAGTGCCGCGAAATGCAGCCGGCGAGCTTCGCCACGCGGCAGGGCACGTTCGACGGCCCTGCGTCGGTCGATCTCACGCTCGCCTGCGGCGACCTGTCGGTCACGACGGCACCCGGCGCCGGTTGGCATCTCGAGGCCGGCAATGCCAAGGGCCCGGCCCCCGAGGTGGACATCTCGGCCGACCGGCTGCGGGTGGCGAGCTCGAGCCTGGACCGCGTGTTCGGCCCCTTCCGGAGCAGCGACGTGTGGCGGCTCTGGCTGCCCGTCGCCAACACCCTGGACCTGGCCGCCGAGGTCTCCGCGGGCCACGGTCGCTTCGACCTGGCCGGCGCCCGGATCGGGACCATGCGCCTCGTGGTGAACGCTGGCGAGGCGCGCGTCGACCTGTCGAAGGCGACGGTTGCTCACCTTTCGATGACGGTCCGGGCGGCCTCGGTCGCGCTCGACCTGCCCGTCGGCCAGGACCTCGGCGCCGACTTCTCGGTCGACGCCGGTTCGCTGCGGATCTGCGCCGCCAGCGAGCTCGGCCTGCGGATCCGCCACGAGGGAGTGCTGGGATCCACCAACTACACGGGGCTCGTTCGCAGCGGCGAGGTGTGGGAGAGCCCCGGCTACTCGATGGCAAACCACCACGCGGACGTGACCATCACGGCCAACGTTGGTAGCGTGGACGTCAACCCGATGGGAGGCTGTCAATGAACCCGCGCCGTCTCTACCGCAGCCGTCGCGACCGGCAGCTGGCGGGCGTTGCCGCCGGCATGGCCGAATACCTCGAGATCGACCCGACGCTGGTCCGGATCCTGTGGATCCTCTCGGCCTTCCTCGGCGGTTTCACGATCCTTCTCTACATCATCCTCGCGTTCGTCATCCCGCTCGAGCCGGCAACGGCGCCGGGTCCCGCCGGCGACCCGGCGAACCCGGACGCCGGGGCGAACGCCGGCTGGCCGGCGAACCCCGAGTGGACGCCGCCGCCGCCCGACCAGCGGCCCGACGATCGCCGCGGCGGACGGGCAGGTCTCTTCATCGGCGTCCTGCTCATCGTCTTCGGCGCGATCGCCATGGCCAACATGCTGATCCCAGGCTGGGCCGTGGGCGGTCTCCTGGGGCCGGCGTTCCTGGTGGCCCTGGGCGCCGCCCTGCTGGTGGGCTCGGCCCGCCGCACAACCTCCGGACAATGATCGGGGCGCCGTTCGTCGTACTCGGCCTGCTCCTGGTCCTGAGCGCCCTCGTGGGCGCTCAGGTCAGGGGGCGGGATCGGGGCGCGGTCGGCGCCTTCCTCCTGTCACCGCTCCACCCGGCCACCTGGTACGCCACCCTGGCGATCCTCCTCGGCTTCTGGGTGGAGCTCCTCGCGTTTGCGTTGGTGGTCGCGGCCTTCTCGTCCGGCACCTCCCTGCTCGTGGTGGGTGTCGGCGTCGTGGTGATCGGCCTGGGCATCGAGGGATGCCGCCTGGCTGCCCGCATCGAGCGGTCGCGTGCCACGCTCGCCGACCCGCGGCCGCTCCGGCCGCATGCGTACCGCCCGTACGGCAACGGGCTGCGCGACCTGCTCCTCGCCGTGTTCCTCGACGTCAACCGCTGGCGCGACGTCGTGTACGTGTTCGTCGCGTTCCCGCTGACGGTCCTGGAGTTCGCCGTCACGGTCGGGCTGTGGGGTACTTCGCTGGCCCTGCTCTCGCTGCCGCTCTGGTTCACCACATC
Organism: uncultured Anaerolineaceae bacterium; assembly: GCA_964629105.1. Classification (GTDB taxonomy): domain Bacteria; phylum Chloroflexota; class Limnocylindria; order Limnocylindrales; family CSP1-4; genus CTSoil-043. Next base: position 5,622 of record CAZVPS010000034.1, on the reverse strand, counting down.
GGGCGTGTCGGCCGGCGTGGGGACAGGGCTGCCGGTGTCGCCAGTGGCGGTCGCCCTCGCCGGCGGGCTGGTCGGCCTGGCCCTGACCCCCATCGCGGCCTCCGTCGCCCGGGGCCTGATGACGCTCCATCGCGCGGTCGTCGCCGGCCTGCTGTGCGACTCGGAGCAGCGCCAGCTGCAACGCCGGGTGGCGACGCTCGAGGGGAGCCGCAAGGCCGTCATCGACGTGGAGGCGAGCGAGCTGCGCCGCATCGAGCGCGACCTGCACGACGGGGCCCAGCAGCGACTGGTCATGTTGACGATCGATCTCAGCCTGGCCGCCGACCGGATCGAGACTGACCCCGTCGCCGCCCGGGCGCTCGTCGTCGAGGCGCAGGACCAGGCCCGCCAGGCGCTTGCCGAGCTGCGCGACCTCGTGCGCGGGATCGCTCCGGCGATCCTCCTCGACCGCGGCCTGGTCCCGGCGCTGAGCGCGATCGCGGGGCGCTGCCCGGTGCCGGCGGTCGTCGAGAGCACGCTGCCTGACGGCGAGCGGTTGCCGGACGCCACGGAGCGGGCGGCGTACTTCGTGGTGGCGGAGGCGCTCGCCAACGTCGCCAAGCACGCGTCGGCAAAGCGGTGCGAGATCCGCTGCCGGCGCGAGGATCAGATGCTCGTCGTCGAGGTGTGGGATGACGGCGCCGGCGGCGCGCGGGTCGTTCCCGGCGGTGGGCTCGCGGGGCTGGCCGGACGCGTCGAGGCGCTGGACGGCGTGCTCACGGTGGAGAGCCCGGCGGGCGGACCGACGCTCGTGCGCGCCGAGATGCCGGTCGCCGCGCTGCCAGCCTCCGCGCTGCCAGCCCCCGCGGGCCCGGCTGCCGGGGCCGGTCAGGAGCCCAGGTAGGTCAGCACCGCCAGCACGCGGCGGTGGTCGTTCTCCGAGTCGGGCAGCTCCAGCTTGCCGAAGATGTTGCTGATGTGCTTCTCGGTGGCGCCCTCGGAGATCCCCAGCAGCGCCGCGATCCCCACGTTCGTCCGCCCCTCGGCCATGGCCGCCAGCACCTCGCGCTCGCGCGGGGTGAGCGCATGGAGCCGATCGTCCGCGCGGCGCGGGACCATGAGCTGGGCGACCACCTCCGGATCGAGCGCGGTCCCGCCGCGGGCGACCCGTCGCAGGGCATCCATGAACTCGCGGATGTCCGCGACCCTGTCCTTCAGGAGGTAGCCGACGCCGCCGGCCCGGTCCGCGAGCAGCTCGGTCGCGTACTGGCGCTCGACGTACTGGCTGAGGACGAGGACGGGGGTGCCGGGGATGCGGCGGCGCGCCTCGATGGCCGCGCGCAGCCCTTCGTCGCGCTGGGTCGGGGGCATCCGCACGTCGACCACCGAGACGTCGGGTCGGTGCTCGACGACCGCTGCCACGAACGATGGGCCGTCTCCCACCTTGGCCACGACGACGCCCCCGGAGTCGACGATGAGCCGCGCCAGCCCCTCCCGGATGAGCGCCGAATCCTCGGCGATGATGACCCGCAGCGGCTGGACGTCCACGCGTCGATCATGCACCAACGGTTCCACTTCGGCCGGTCCGTCGTGCCGGAACGGCGATCCGCGTGGCTGCGTCGATCGCACATCCGGCGCGCGGCTTCTCGGCGCGCGGCGACCGTCCCGGTCGACACCCTACGTCCGGCTCGGTTCGTGCCCGGCGGGCACCCCTACAATCCGCGCATGAGCCCCTCTGCCTCCGCCGCTTCCGAACCGGCCGCAGTGGATCCCGCCGCGCCCCCTGTCGTCATCGTGGGAGCCGGCCTCGCCGGCCTGACCGTCGCCCTGCACCTGGCCGACCGGCACCCGATCGTCCTGCTCGCCAAGCGCGGCTTCGACGAGGCCGCGACCGCGTGGGCGCAGGGCGGCATCGTCGGCGTGCTGGGCACCGACGACAGCGTGGAGCTGCACGTCCGCGACACGCAGGAGGCCGGCGCCGGCCTCGTGGACGAGCACGCGGCACGGTTCATCGCCGAGCACAGCGGCCAGGCCATCGAATGGCTCGTCGAGCAGGGCGTGCCGTTCACGGCGGACCCCGAGGGACCGCTCGGCCTGCACCTCACCCGCGAGGGCGGCCACGCGGTCCGGCGCATCGCCCACGCGGCCGACGCGACCGGCCGGGCGATCCACGAGGCCCTCCTCGGGCGCGCTCGCCGCCATCCGAACATCACGATGCGCGAGCGCTGGATGGCGGTCGACCTCGTCACCTCGCGCCATCTCCACCGCGACGAGCCCGCGCGCTGCTACGGCGTCTACGCGCTCGACATCGACAGCCAGCGCATCGAGACGCTCCCCGCCGCGGCCGTCGTGCTCGCAACCGGCGGCGTCGGCAAGGTCTACCGCTACACGACGAACCCGGAGACCTCGACCGGCGACGGGATCGCGATGGCCTGGCGCGCCGGCTGCCGGGTGGGGAACATGGAGTTCATCCAGTTCCACCCGACCTGTCTCTACCACCCGCAGGAGCGCAGCTTCCTGATCAGCGAGGCGCTCCGTGGCGAGGGCGCGCACCTTACGCTGCCCGACGGCACGCGGTTCATGGCGGCGCACGACCCGCGCCTGGAGCTGGCGCCGCGCGACATCGTGGCCCGGGCGATCGACTTCGAGATGAAGAAGTACGGCCTGGACCACGTGTGGCTGGACGCCACGCATCTCGGCGAAGCCTTCCTCGTGGAGCACTTCCCGACGATCCACGCCCGCTGCCTGGAACTCGGCATCGACATCGCGCGGCAGCCGATCCCGGTGGTGCCGGCGGCGCACTACACGTGCGGCGGGGTGGTCACGGACCTCGATGGGCGCGCAGACCTGCCGGGGCTCTTCGCCGTGGGCGAGACCACCTACACGGGCCTCCACGGCGCCAACCGCCTCGCCAGCAACTCGCTGCTCGAATGCGTCGTCGTCGGCCGGTCCTGTGCCGCGCGGATCGACATGGAGGCGCCGGGCGAAGTGGCTGCGCTGCCGGCCTGGGACGAGAGCCGGGTGGAGAACGCCGACGAGCAGGTGGTCATCTCCCACAACTGGGACGAGCTGCGCCTCTTCATGTGGAACTACGTCGGCATCGTGCGGACCACCAAGCGGCTCGACCGGGCGCTCCGGCGTATCTACCTCCTGCGGGGCGAGATCGACGAGTACTACGCCAACTTCCGGGTCAACCGCGATCTCCTAGAGCTGCGCAACCTCGTCGATTGCGCGGAGCTCGTGGTCCGGTCAGCGCTGGAGCGCCACGAGAGCCGGGGGCTCCATTTCAGCCGCGACTACCCGTACACGCTCCCGGCCAGCTTCCCGACGGTGCTGATCCGCGGCCCGCGGGACGGCTGAGCACGACGCCCGAAGCGCCCGCACCTCCGGCCGGACCTCGCGAGTCTCCACGGACTCGGGACGTGGCGCTCGCCCCACGAAACCTCTGCCCAACGCTGGGAAACGGGCCGCTGGCCCCGGGGTTTCGTGCGGGGAGGGCGCGGCTCCGAGTCCCCGGGGACTCAGGATGCCGTGGCGCCGCGGCCGCACAGCCGGTGCCGGTCCGGGGACGCCGGCCGCTACACGACCCGCATCGAGTAGTCGACCGCCCGCACGTCCTTGGTCAGGGCGCCGATCGAGATGCGGTCGACGCCGGTCGCGGCGATCTCGCGGAGGCGGTCAAGCGTCACGCCGCCCGACACCTCCAGGAGCGCTCGCCCGGCGTTGAGGGCGACCGCCTCGCCCATGCGCTCGAGCGTGAAGTTGTCGAGCAGCACGCTCGTGGCGCCCGCCGCGAGCGCCTCGCGCAGCTGGTCCAGGCGCTCCACCTCGACCTGGATTTCGACGCCCGTGTGGAGCGCCGCGGCGTTGCGCAGGGCCGCCGCGACGCCGCCGGCCGCGGCGATGTGGTTCTCCTTGATCAGGATGCCCGCCCACAGGGCCAGGCGCTGGTTTGCGCCGCCGCCCACGCGGACGGCGTACTTCTGCGCCTGGCGCAGACCCGGGATCGTCTTGCGCGTGTCGAGGACCGCGCAGCCCCGGGGATTCGGCGACGCGCCTTCGATCGCGCGCACGTGTCGCCGCGTGGTCGTGGCGGTGCCCGACAAGAGCTGCAGGAAGTTCAGCGCCGGGCGCTCGGCGGTGAGCAGGGCGCGCGCGTCGCCGTGCACCTCGCAGACCGGGGTGTCGGCCGCCATGTCGGCGCCCTCGTCGTAGCGCCAGTCGATGCGAATGGCGCTGTCGAGGGCCCGGAAGCACGCCTCGAACCAGTCGCGCCCGCACAGGACGGCCTCCTCGCGAACGCGAACCCGCGCGGTGACCGGGCGCCGCGGGACGAGGAGCGCCGTCCAGTCGCCGGTCCCGACGTCCTCGCGCAGCGCGTCACGCACGTTGCGGGCCCGCGCCTCCTCGAGCGTCTCGTTCGCGGGCGGGAACTCAAAGGCGGGCGGCGGTTCGAAGGCGAACGGCGGGTCGATGGGGTCCACGGCGCGATTCCTCAGGCCGAGCCGAGATGTGGCACGAACCCGTGCCGCGGCAGGACGATGCTGTCCGGGTTGGCGGCCACGAACGCCAGCATCCGGTCGATGCAGCCGAGGGCGCGGGCGCGCGTCGGCTCCGGCACGATGATCTCGCCGCTGCCGCGCTCGAGGGCGTCGATCACGCCCTGCACCGCGTTCATCGCCATCCACGGGCAGTGCGCGCAGCTCTTGCACGTCGCGCTGCTGCCCGCCGTGGGGGCCTCTATCAGGGTCTTGCCGGGGGCCAGCTGGCGCATGCGGTGGAAGATCCCGTTGTCGGTCGCCACGATGTACTCGCGAGCATCGCCGTCGACGACGGCCCGCAGGAGCTGGGACGTCGATCCGACGACGTCCGCCTGGGCCACCACGCTCGCGGGCGACTCCGGGTGCACCAGGACCAGGGCCTCGGGGTGCTCCTCGCGGAGAACCTGGAGCTCGAGGCCCTTGAACTCCTCGTGGACGATGCAGGCGCCGTTCCACATGAGCATGTCCGCGCCGGTCTCGCGCGCGATGTAGCTGCCGAGGTGCCGGTCGGGCGCCCACAGGATCTTCTCCCCGCCATCCTTGAGGTACCGCACGATCGCCAGCGCGCAGGAGCTGGTCACCATCCAGTCGGCGCGTGCCTTCACCGCGGCGCTCGTGTTGGCGTAGACGACCACGGTCCGGTCGGGATTCGCGTCGCAGAACGCGGCGAAGTCGTCCGGTGGGCAGCCGAGATCGAGGGAGCAGGTCGCCTCGAGGTCGGGCACCAGGACCCGCTTCTCCGGGCCCAGGATCTTCGCGGTCTCGCCCATGAAGCGGACACCCGCGACGACCAGCGTCCGGGCCGGATGGTCACGCCCGAAGCGGGCCATCTCGAGCGAATCGGCGACGCACCCGCCGGTCTCGAGGGCCAGGTCCTGGAGGTCGCCATCGACGTAGAAATGCGCCACGAGCACGGCATCGTGGGCCTCCAGCAGGGCGGCGGCCCGCGCCTTCTGCTCGGCTCGCTGGGCCGGCGTCGGGATCAGCGGGACACGGGCCCATGCCCGCGCGATGCGCTCGGAACCGTCACTCGAAGGCAGCGAGTAGTCGACCTGGAGCCTGCTCATGGCTCGGGGGCGCTCGTCGGGCTCGAAGGACCTGA
>CAZVPS010000033.1:0-14563 GCA_964629105.1 uncultured Anaerolineaceae bacterium | reverse complement strand
CGCCCCATGATGATCGGCGGCGGGCCGGCGGGGCAGGAGCGGCCGGCCCGGCTCCTCCTCGTCGACGACGACTCGAACCTGCTCGTCGTCCTGGCCGAGCAGCTGCGCGACGACGGCTACGACGTGGCGACCGCCCGCGACGGCGTGGAGGCGCTGCGGCGCCTGGAGGGCGGCTGGCCCGACCTCGCCATCATCGACATGATGATGCCGCGCCTCGACGGGCTCTCCCTGGCCCGCGAGATCAAGGCCCGGGCCGACCTCCCGATCATCGTCCTCTCGGCGATCGACGCGGCCGACTCCAAGGCCGAGCTCCTCGACGAGGTGGCCGAGGACTACGTCACGAAGCCGTACCACTACCCCGAGCTGCGGGCGCGGGTGAACCGCGTCCTCCGCCGCCTCGGCGACCGGCTGCCCGGGCAGCGCGTGGTGCTGGGACCGGCGTTGGCCCTCGAGCTCCACCGCCGCTCGGCGACCGTGAACGGGGTGGAGGTCACCCTGACGCCGATCGAGTCGCGGCTCCTCTACGCCCTCGCCGCCAACCTTGGCCAGACCGTCTCGACCGAGACGCTCCTTCTCCGCGGCTGGGCCGACACCGACGACGCCGACCCGTCCTACGTCTGGGTCTCCATGCGGCGCCTGCGGACGAAGCTGGAGGTTGACCCGAACCGGCCCCGCCACCTCGTCACGGTGCGCGGCGTCGGCTACCGCCTGGAGGTCGTGCCGACGTGAGCGGCAGCGGGCTCCGCGTCCGGATCACGATCGCGGTCATGGCCGCCGCCGTCATCCCGGTCGGCGCCTTCGGCCTCCTGCTCGTCGCCAGCGGCAGCCCCGGCGCCGTCACCTTCGTCCTGATCGCCCTCGTCGTCGCCGCCCTCGTCGGCCTCGTCGTGGGGGGCCTCCTCGTCGGCGGCGTCGTGGGGCCCCTGCGGGCGCTCGAGGCCCGGCTCGACCGGATCACCGCCGGCGAGCACGTGGAGCCGCTTCCGCCGCTCCCCGACGACGAGCTGGGCCGGCTCGCCGAGCGCCAGGAGGAGCTGGCCGCGGACGCCGCGCGGCGCAACCGCCAGGTGGCCCGGGCGGTGGACGCGATCACCGCCTGGGCGCCGGCCGACGGCGCCGCGGCCCTGCTGGAGCGCGCCGCCGCCGATGCCCGCGAGGCCCTGGGCCTGATCGACGCCAAGATCAACCTCGGCGACCCGGACGCGATCGAGATCGAGGAACGCGTGCCCGGAGAGCCGCGGCCCGTCAGCGCCGACCTGCTCAGCGGCCGGGAGATGGCCGGCGTCCTCCTCGGCCACGCCCCCGCGACGATGCGCTGGGAACCGGCCGACCAGGACCTCCTGGAGCTCTTCGCCGCGAGCGTTGCCGTCGCCCTCCGCGATACGGAGCTCCTGGCCCGCGTGGAACAGCAGAACGCACGGCTGGTGGCCCTGGACGCCGAGAAGGACGACTTCCTGCGCGGCATCTCCCACAACCTCCAGACGCCGCTGGCCCGGATCCGCGCCTACTCGGACCAGCTGGCCGGGGAGGTTGCCGTGGCCGGAGAGGTGACGGCGGGTGAGCCCGACCGGAGGCCGGCGATCATCGCCGAGCAGAGCGAGCGGCTCTCGCGAATGGTCCGCCAGCTCCTCACGGTGAGCCGGCTCGACGCGGGGGTCCTGCGCCCGGTGGCCGAGGTCTTCGCCCTCGGCCCGCGGGTTCGCCGGGCGTGGGAGGCCCTGGGAGCGGGCGAGGTGCCCTTCGAGCTGGCGGACGATGCCGGCGGCTGGCTGGCGGTCGCCGACCCGGACCAGGTGGACCAGGTCATCTGGGCGCTCCTGGACAACGCCGTGAAGTACGGCGGCGGCGCGCCGGTGCGCGTGCGCGTGGGGGTTGATGGCGCGGCCGGGCGGGTCGCGGTCACGGTGGCGGACGGTGGGCCGGGCGTGTCCGAGGCCGATCGCCAGCGCCTCTTCACCCGCTATGCGCGCGGCGGCCGCTCGGAGGACCGCGACGGAACCGGGCTCGGCCTCTACGTGGGCCGGGCACTGGCCCGGGCGAACGGCGGTGACCTGGTGCTGGAGGCGGCCACCGGTGCCGGTGCCGCCTTCACGCTCGTGCTACTGGGGGAGGCACCGACCGAAGGCTGAACGGTCCGTTTCGGCGGGCGATCCACCCTGAAGCGTGCGCCGTCCTCACCCACGCCGGTTGACGTCGGACCTCACGCGACGGGGCGGCGTCGGTTCGGAGGAACGCGGCTCCTTGTCCGCCCATGGCCCGGGAGTTGCCGGGTCATTGCCCGAGTCGAGGCTCCAGAAGCACGGGCGTGGCGGCGTCCGGCCCGTCGAAGGTCTGGGTGATCTCGGACCCGCCGGTGAACTGGGCGGTCCAGCTCACGAGCTGGCCGATGTCCTTGTGAGTAGGCTGACCGGCGACCTTGACGTTGTCGTAGGGGGCGTAGATCAGCCCGCGGTAGTCGATGCCGGACGCGGAGTTCATCTGGAGGATGTTGGTCGACGGACCACCACCGGAGGCGCAGCTTGCGGCGCTCTTGCAGACATAGGCGGCGATGCCGCGCTCGAAGGGGTCTGACGGCGCCGAGTAGGTCGGCCCGAGTCCGGCCGTCCATGAATACGTTCCACCGGCGCCCGGCCGAGCGGTCCAGCCGGCAAAGCGGCAGTTCGTCTCTCCACCGCCAGGGCCGCCGCCGCACGCCACGGCGAGAGGATTGTTCGTCGTGTTGCCGCTGTTCAGGGAGATCGTCGCTCCTGCGTTCATGTCGAGGTCCGCACCTCGCGCGAACACGAGAGTCACGCCGTCACCGATGACCAGCCCGCCGTTGTTGATGTCCAGCGTTCCCGTGACGTAGAAGATCCCGTTCTGCCTCCCGGTGACTGCGTTGAATGTCGGATCCAGGACGACACAACGGTTGTTCGGGACCGAGATGTTGTGATAGCGGCCAGCCGGGAGCCGGTCCACGTTGCTGGCTGGATACGGGCACGTGTCGCCGACCCGGTTCGTCGAGGCGTTCGGCGGAAAGCCCGATACCGCCCGGTCTTCCAGGCAACCGCTCCCGGCGCCCACCCCATAGGTCAGGCACGGCGCCGGGTAGTTGGGATCTACGACCTCCGCGTGGTACTGGACGCCTACAGGTGAGCCCGAGCCATTCACGACCTGGCCAGCGGTCCAGCCGTTCCCCCCTGTGGGCACATTCTCGGTGAGGAAGACGCCGTAGACATCGGAAGTCGAGCTCGTCACCCGGAGTCTTGAGTTGACGCCGTTGATGGACATGCCCCAGTTGCCGCCGACGTCACCGTCGACGACGTTGAGGATGGTGCCGCCGTTGATGTCCAGATCGGTAGGGTTGCCGTTCGTCGGCTGGCCGTTCTTCCGCAGGGTGATGACTGCGAACCGGTTCGGGAATGTCCCAGAGGTCGCCCACGCGCTCACAGTGCGATCGCCCAATCCGAACACGCGGCTGAAGTACGCCGAGTTGTCCTTCTCCACCCAGGCGAACAACACGCGAGTGTTGCCGGCGTAGTTGCCTGTGTATGCGGCAGCCGCACCGAGTGGCGGCGTGCTCACCCACATCCGGTAGCCGCTCGCAAGGACCGCTCCGCCGATGAGCGTGTCATCCGCCGCCAATGCGGCCTCGTCGATGCTCAGTCCGAGCTGGTCCTCTATTGACTTCCAGGCAGCCTTGCGGGCGGCGAACTCCTTTATGTCGGTGACCGGCCGCGTCAGGCTGACCGACCCGGCCAGCACGGCCGCATCGGCGACGTTCTGATAGTCGCGCCTGACTTTCAGCCACGTCCCGTAATCGACGGCAAGTGCGGTGGAACCGAGCAGGACGACTAGGAAGAGCGCGAAGATGACAAGCGTCTGCCCGCGCTCGGAGCGCGCATCCGGCGACGTGTTCGTGGTCACGGACATGGGGCCAGTCCTCCGTCGGTTGTCAAACGCGGGTTCTCGACGCGCATCTCCTCGGTGGCCGTGGCCGTGAGCGCGCCATCGCTCGTGCCGTCCACGGCGTCGACGATGAGGTTGACGAGCGGGACGAAGAGGGGATGCCGGTAGACGGATGTGATACGGACCTTGACCGAGTAGCTCGGGAAGGTGGCAGGGTCATGGTTGGGATTTGTGTACGAGCAGAACGACACGACGGTGAGTACGTTGTTGACGTTCGCGGCTTGGAAGCCGGGGATGGCCTTTGGGAGCGCGCGTGTCGTCAGTTCGACTTTCACCTGGGCTGCCGTCGCATTCGGCACAGTCGATGCGTACCGGGCTGCCTCACGAGTCCCGTTCGTCATTCCGATCTGGCCTCCGAGCAGGAAGCCGAATTGGATGATCGAGAACAGGACCAGCAGAAGGACCGGCGCGATCAGGGCGAATTCCGTGAGAGCCTGCCCATTGTCGGATCGGCGCAGAAGGCGAGCCCGGACGACGGCGCTCATGGGTTGTAGCACGCCGCGACAGCGGGCGAAGACACGAGCGTGTCATTCTCGACCCGCATCTCTTCCGCGGCTCCGATTCGGAGTCCATCATCGGGCACCCCGTCGATGCCGTCGAGCAGACCGCCCAGAAGAGGAATGAAGAGCGGGTGCCGGTATCCGGCCTCGACCTTGACGAAGACGGTGTACTCGCCGGATGCGGAGTCGAAGGCCTCGCGGTAGCAGACCTGGGTATCGACTGCGCCGGACGTGACGATGTTCGCCACGTTGAAGGCAAAGACGTTCTTCTTCAGGAGACCGTTGGTGGTATTCGTCAGGCGGGTGTAGATAATCGGGGCGATGGCTTCTGCCTGCGAGTCGGTGGTCGTCGGGGTCGTGACGGCGCCGATGCGCGCGGCCTCGCGGACCGCATTCGTCACGCCGATCTGGGCGGCGAAGATGAACGAGAACTGGATGATGGCGAGGAGGATGAGTCCGAGAATCGGCAGGACCAGGGCGAATTCCACGAGGCCCTGACCTCGAGAACGCGGCGGGCGGTCGCGGCGGTGGCGCGACCGGAACGGCATTGGCATCGGTACCCCCGGCGACCTGGTACGAACGTGCTGGCAACTTGCCCGCGGCACCTTGCAGCCCACATTGCGTGCGGTGCGTTATCGCGCCAGGAGCCGGATCGTGCGATGGAACGCGGGGAGGACGGCCTCACTGGTACGAACGAGGGATCGACCCGCGCGCGGGATCGGCGCACCGTGCGCGGGATCGGCGCACCGTGCGCGGCATGAAACCGTTGATCATCTTCGGCCTCTGGGCCGCCTTGGGATGGAATGTCGGCGCGTGGGCGGAGGCCTTCGTGGGCATCCCGAGCGCCGTCGGGATCCTGGTCGGGGTCGCGATCGGGGCCGCGTTCGCGGTCGAGACCCGGCGACGAGTCGCCGCCGCTGACCGCGTGCCGCAGGCGGCCGCGCTCGCCCCGTCGTTCGAGAACGTGCCCGCGCTCGATCGCGCAGGCTGACCCACCCAGGCCCCGCACACCGCCATTCGACGCCGCAGTCATGCGCTGCGGCGTCCGTGCGTCGTCACGGGAAGCGTGGATCCCCCGGTACCTCTGGCCCCGGCCCCTACCCCCTTCGGGCTATGCACGCGCGCACCGTTTCAAGGCAGGGTGAAAGGAGCGACCACGAGGATCGCCAGACGACAACCCGCTGCAGGTCGAGACGATGCGCCACAGGCTCCTTCTCCGGCGATGGGCCGCCCGCTGGACCCGAACCCGCCCGCGCGGCCAGGCGCTCGTTGAGCTCGCACTTGTTATTCCGGTCCTCTTTCTGCTGCTCGCCGGCGCGCTCGACCTGGGACGGCTCTTCTACTCCCAGATCACCATCCGGAACGCTGCCCGAGAGGGCGCGCTCGAGGCCTCGGTCAACCCGACGTCGTTCCAGGCCGGCCAGGCATGCAATGACACGACGAACCGGGTGATGTGCCGCGCGATCACCGAGTCGCAGAACTCGTTCGTGACCGTGGCGCCCGCCAACGTGAGCCTGACGTGCAACCCGACGAGCTGCGCCACGGGGCTCGGCAACACCGTCGCCCTCCGGGTCACCGGTACCTTCCAGCTCATCATGCCGCTGCTGAGCGTCTTCACCGGCGGCCAGACGTTCACGATCGAATCGACGGCTACCGCGCAGATCGCCACGGCGCCGTCCCTGGCCGCGGCGCCGACGCCCACGCCTACCCCGGCCCCGACCCCCACGCCAACGCCCGCGCCGACGCCCACGCCGACACCCGGCCCGACGCCCACGCCCACCCCGACCCCCACGCCGCCACCCTGCTTCGCGCCGGTGGCCAACTTCAGCTGGTCGGCGGTAGGCAGCAAGAAGGTCAACTTCACGGACGCCTCCACCAACATGTCGGTCGCCGCCTGCAACCCGATCTGGTCGTGGAACTTCGGTGATGGCTCGGGGACATCCTCCCTCCAGAACCCCTCCTACACCTACCAAAGCTCCAACGCGAGGACCGTGACGCTGGTGGTGAGCAACACCGCCGGATCGAACACGGTCAGCAAGCAGGTGAACCCATGAACGGACGGCGCCCCCGGTGGGCAGCAGCCCGGCGGGCGCCCCGCCAGGCCGGCCAGGCGCTCGTCGAGTTCTCGCTCGCGATCGTCGTCTTCCTGCTCCTGCTGATGGGGATCGTCGACGTGGGACGCGGCATCTACGCCTACAACGGCGTCTCGCAGGCGGCGCGCGAGATCGCCCGCGTGGCCAGCGTCCACCCCGGCAGCACGCTCGGCTCGAGCACGGAGATCACCAACGTCGTAGCGATCCAGCAACGTCTCGTGCCCGGGCTGGGTGTGCCGGCGTTCAGCTGCGTTGACATCACCGGGGCCGCCGTCAGCGAGACCTGCCGGAGGGGCGACTGGGTCCGCGTCCAGATCACCGCGCCGTGGGCGCCGGTCACCCCGCTGCTCGGCCTGACGGGGACGTGGAACCTCGCCTCGACGACCACGATGAAGATCGAAGTGATCCTCCAATGAGGAAGGTGGAACCAGCGATGCGCACGTTCGACTCGGAGGGGCGCGGCCGGGAGCGGGGCCAGGTCGTGGTCATCTTTGCCATGGCGCTCGTCGCGCTCCTGGCGATGGTCGGCCTCGTCCTCGACGGCGGGTCGACGTTCGCTCAGCGGCGCGACCAGCAGAACGCGGCCGACCTCGCCGCGCTCGCCGGGGCCAACGACTACCTGCTCAACAGCGACGCCACAGCCGCGTACGCTCGGGCGCGCGCGGTGGCCGGCCAGAATGGCTACGCCGACGGGACGAACGGGATCACGGTCAATGTCAACCTGACCGTCAGCAACGGCGCCCGGGTGCAGGTCGACATCACGGCGCCGCACGCCAACACCTTCGCCCGGGTGATCCCCGGTCAGGAATCGTGGCAGGTCTCGACGACCGCTACTGCGAAGACGGGCATCCCCGATTCTGTCCAGGGAGCGGGTCCGTTCATCTTCAGCATCCGGGCCTTCGGGACGGACGGGGAGCCGCTTCCTCAGTTTGGCAACCCCAACAGCCCGTTCGACTTCGGCGAGACGAACGGCGACGTGCCCACCTCGAACCAGGACATCGCCTGGACGAACTACGGGACCGGAAACCTCGACTCCGCGAGGGTCCAGGATATCATCGAAGGCAGTCTCGTCATCAACAAGACGATCCAGTTCGGCGAGTACATCGGCCAGTTCAACAACGGCAACCACACCACGCTGTTCACCGCGGTCGACTCGCGCCTCAGCGGCACGGAGGTGCCGATCCCCGTGGTGGACGACAACGGCATCTTCCAGGGCTGGGCCACCTTCCACGTGGTGAGCGCGTCGGGCGGCACCGACAAGTACATCCGCGGCTACTTTGTAAGCCCACGGCTCAGCGACCGCCTCACCGTTGGGACGTGCTCTGCGGGGAGCTGCCCGCGATACCTGGGGTCGTGGTCGCTCGGGCTCGTGAACTGAGGTGCGGGCCGTCGGCCCGTCAAGACACCTCATCGCATCCATCGCGAGGCCGGCCCGAGAGCGCCGTGGTCGGCGTCCAGCTGATCAAGTAGACCGCGTCCACGGAACTGATCAAGTAGACCGCGTCCACGGCCTGGTGCATGCAGGGCACCTTCACGGGTTCTCGCAGGGGCGCTCGGTCTCCCCGTCGCTCCTGCTGATCCCGCCCGGCGGCGACCGCCGGGTAACGACGGGGCGGGCACTTCACAGGGACCCGGTCTCGGGGACCGATCCCGGCGGAGGGCCCGCCTCGCGCGTTGTCCCGGAGGGGAGGGGGGCGGCCCGGATGACCACCACGCGCCATCCGGGAGTACGCTTGCGGCTGGCGCGGTCCCGTCGCACGCCCCGCCCGGCTGGAGGCCCTCACCCGTGACCACCGACGAAGCCCGCACCCAGGCTGACCCGCTCGGCGCGCCGCGGACCGTCCGGATGGTCCGCCGCTTCTCGGCCCCGCCGTCGCGCCTCTACCGCTGCTGGACGGACCCCGAGGAGATCGTCCGCTGGTTCCCGGAGCGGATCGAGGGCTCGCTCGCCCTCGCGACCCGGAGCATCCTCGTCTTCCCCGACCAGCGCGTCTCGTGGGACGTCACGGTGCTCCAGAGCGATCGGCGCTTCGAGTTCCGCTGGCCGTGGCTTCCGGACAGCGCCTGGGAGACGACCGTGTCGATCACCCTGGAGCCGGCTGGCTACGGGACGCTCATGACCCTCACCGACGGCCCCTTCGACCTCCGCGTGCCCGGCGTCCTCGATGCCTGGGCCCAGGCCACCGAGGGCTGGGGCGAAGCGCTGGCCTGGCTGCGCGGCTACGCCGACTTCTCCGTGGAGCTGCGCGCGCGCCGCTACTGAGAGGCGGGTGGGGGCGCGCCGGTGGGCGGGCGGCGGGCGCTGCGGCGGGACGCCGGCGGTCGTAGCGGGCCGGGGGGCGGGACGGTGGGCCGGCGGGCGCTGCGGGCCGCCCGCGCGGGGGTCGCGGGCCGAACCCGTCCCGCCGAACCGGTCGCGGTATCACTCGCAGCAGTAACAGGCGGGGGTTTCCGGGCGGTCGAGCTCGGGTCACGACCTCCGCGGTGCCGGTATCGCAGACCGCAGGCTCGCGGCGGGCGGTTTCGTGCTCAAGCGCGCAGGGCAGCGGATCCCGGCGAGTCCCCGCGCGGGTATGAGCGGGTCGCCGGCCGTCGAAATCGGGGTGGCGGTCCGTTGCCGGGGGCGGCCTCGTCGAGCGAATCGGTGATGACGACGACGCGATAGTCCGCCAGCTAGCGGAGCGCGAGCTGGAGATCGCCGCTGTCGAGCGCCGGGCCGGCGATCGCGTCCATCTGGGCGACCGCCGAGCGCTCGCTCGGCGCCTCGTCCTCGCTCCGGTCCAGGGCCGTTTCGGGGTCCGGAGCACCCTGTGCGACTTGGGTTGCCGCCGACGCGTCACGGAGGACCGCAACGTGACTGACCCGGGCCTGGGCCAGCGACAGGAGAACCGCGTCGCCGGCGGCCCCCTCGCCGACCTTGCCGACGAGCTGGACGTCCGCGCCTGCGGCCGCGGCGACCCGCCCGACGGAGGCTGCGATGCCGGCTGCCACGATTTCCTGCTCGGCTTGACCCCCGCCTGAGCTCCGGATGACGACGATCACCTCGAAAGCCCCGGCAGCGTTGCTGAGCGTCAACGAACATTTCGCGAGGCAAGGCTCACGGCAAGGAGCCCGTAGTACGATTGGCGGTCCGGGGACCTCGTCGCAACGCCATGGGTACTGCTTGTGCGCGTGAAACGTGTCGGCCGACAGCCTCGCCGCCGCCTCGGATTCGGGCAGTCCCATCATCAGAGGGCAGGCGCAACAAGGGCTAATTCGACTCGTGTTCCTTTGTCGGGGTCGCAGACCTCGGTCGAGTTGAACCATCAGCCCCGGGCCGGGCCACGGCGCCGTCCCAGTGCCGAACCGTTGTCGATATGGGCAACAGAATCCCGCGTGATGCGGCGCTGACTCTTGGCCAAGCAGACTGTAAGGCGGCTGGCGTAGTGCTGTCGGAGATTCAAGGGAGGCGACAAATACCAGTGGCTCCTGTGCTGCGCTCGGCGACCGCGCCACAGCCCCGCTCGATGACGTCAGTGTCGCCGCATCCACGGCACGTTCGGTCCTGCGACGGTCAGTCGGTCGTCGAGTTCGCGCTCGTCATTCCGATCCTCATCGTCCTCTTCGTCGGGATCGCCGACTTCGGCCGCATCTTCAACGCCGGCGTGATCGTCGAGGCCGCCGCCCGCGATGCAGCGGAGCACGCAGCTCAGAGGTACCTTGCCAACCCGCCCGGCAATCCCTCCCTGACGCCGGCCGAGCGGCTGTCTGCTCCGGTCGTCTCCGGCGATCCCGCGTACTACGCCGATCTCCGTGACGATGCCGGGCGTGTTGTCTGCGCGGAGACCCGGCCGCTTTCGAACAACGACTATTCGGGCGGGACGTGCCCGACGTGGCCTGTCGTGGGCGTCTGCGTGCACGATCAGGCCGATCCGAACTGCGGCGCCGCCCCAACAGGCTTCGCGTCGCCCCCCGCGGCATGCGGCGAGCTGAACAGCTCGTGGCCGGATCCGGCGCCCGGCAACGGTGAGCGGTGGGTAGAGGTCCGCGTCTGCTACAAGTTCACCTCCCTCCTGAATCTGCCGCTCTTCTCGTTGGGCGACTTCTATGTCCAGCGCACGCGGTCGTTCACGATCCCGTGCTACTTCGCGACGGGATTCGGAGGCTGCCCGTGACGCGCCCCGGTCGAACGCGTGGGCAGGCGCTCGCGGAGTTGGCGCTCGTGTTCCCGATCTTCGCCCTTGTGCTCTTCGGGATCATCTCGCTGGGGCTGTGGGTCTTCTACCAGCAGCAGCTGTCGAACGCAGCGCGGGAGGCAGCCAGGTACGCAGCCATCCACAGCTCGAGCGCCCAGTGCCCGACCGTCTCGGATATCGACCCCCAGGCGCCGCCGACGAGCTACTTCCGATGCGACCGGCCCGAGGACGGTTGGCCGAACATGGTGGCTGCTGGTCGCGCGGCGGTGTGGGGCATGAGCCCGGCGACAGTCTCGATCGTCGCCTGCTGGTCCGGGTACGTCGACGCGAACGGCAACGACGCGCCACCCGGAGTCCCGGGCGCCACGTATGCCCCTTGCACGATCGGCGGTCGCGTCGCCGAGACGTCAGTGGCCGCGCTCCCCTGTCCGCTCTCCGCCGTCGATACGACCGACACCGCGAGCAACGTCTCGTACGCACACGGGAACAGCTACCAGACGCGCGTCACGGCGTATGCGTGCTTCAACTGGCAACCGCCGATGGCGGGGTTCCTGTTGATTCCGACGAACGTCACGATCCGGGCCGGGCTCACCGAGATCGTCCAGCGCCAGCAATGAGGGAGGCGACGTGAGACACGGCACGCGTCACCAGGGTCAGGTCCTCGTGATCTTCGTCGGCGCACTCTTCGTGCTGATCGCGATCGCGGCGCTCGTGGTGGACCTCGGTTTCGTCTTCATGATCCGCCGCCAGGAGCAGAACGCGGCGGATCCTGGCGCGATCGCCGCTGCGCGCTACATCCACCCCACCGCGACGAGTGCTGCGGATTACAGCTCGATGCGGCAGGCCGCCTGCTTCTACGCACGACAGAACGGGTTCTTCCCGGGTGCGACTTCCGACGACGGCTGCATCGAGACCAACGACCCGAACGGGACGACGCTGACCGTCAACTACCCACCGAGCCGCAGTGCGGGGCGCTTCGCCGGCTCGCTTGGCGCCGTGGAGGTCGTGATCAGCCGCGCGCACCGGATGTATTTCGGCGGCCTGCTCCCCCTCCCCCAGATCGGCGTGACAAGCTCGGCCGTCGCCGCGTTCGATACCGGCTCCTCCAACTCGAGCTCGCTCATCGCCCTGGATCCTTCCCAATGCGCCGCAGGGAAGATCCATGGCACGGGCACCATCATCATCCACCCGTTGCCGGGCGTCACGTCGGGCGGCTACGTCCAGGTGAACTCGGACTGCTCGTCACTCAGCACCGACGACGTCTGCGGCGCCAGCTCCGGCGGCCTGAAGATCGACGGCAACGCCTCCAACTTCACGGCGCCGATGACGTACGTCGTCGGCTCCTGCCAGGCTACGTCCGGGACCGTCAATGGCGGCCTCGACGAGGGCGCGGCATACGTCGGCGATCCGCTGTCCGAGCTGGGGTCGCCGCACCTGACCGACTACCCGGCCGGCCGGTGCTCCGCGACCGACCCGCCGCTCGCACCGGGCGCGAGCGGGTGCAGGTTCAGTGGCAGCGGGGTCGTGAACCTCGAGCCGGGCATCTACTACGGCGGCTGGGACATCCGGAACAACGTCTCGCTCGTGCTTGCCCCCGGCATGTACATCTTCGCGGGCGGGGGCGTCAAGCTGAACGCCGGTGGATCAATCACGTCGGTGCAGGGCGCCGGCGGAGCGCCGGCGCCCGTGATGTTCTTCAACACCGACGACCCGAGCACGCAGAACGGGCAGGCGAGCGTCGATTTCACGGCGACCTCGTCGCTCACCCTGCGCCCGATCGCAACCGGCCCGTATCGCAACATCCTGATCTGGAATGACGGCGCCGGCAGCAACCCGACGGCCCAGATCTCGCTCGGCGGGCAGACGACGCTCGATATCGCGGGGACGGTCTACAACCCCGAAGGTCTCGTGAAGCTCGAGGGCGGCTCGGGTGTCGGGTTGGATAACACCGCGGCGATCCAGATCATCGCGTGGCAGTGGGACGTCGGGGGCAACGCCACCCTGGACATGCCGTATGACCCGAGCCAGCTGTACCAGATCCCGCAGAAGGGGCTGGTGCGCTAGACCGCCGCCAGCCGGACGGCTCCGCACCATCGCAGTCCGAGCCGCGATACCCCGAATGTAGCTGCGACCTTGGCCGATACGACGGATGGATCGAGCCGAGGTGGGTGTTCACCAACGGCGGAGGCCCGTTGTTGGTCGACCCGTCCGAGACTCGTCCGCCGACAGAGGATCGCGACTGGTTCCAGCTCCATCTCGATCGAGCCGGACAACACCCCGACGAGCTTCCGGTGGGATGTACCTCTGGGAAGACCTCGTGGAGCCAGCCCGGGGTTGTGGAGGTGACCGGCGTGTTCGATCACGCGGCCGCAGCGAGTTGCACATCCAGAGGGGATCGCGGCATCCTGATCTGGAATGACGGCAACGGCAGCAACCCGACGGCCGAAGTCGACCTTCTCGGTGGCGCAGATCTGAACATCGGCGGCACAATCTACAGCCCCAAGGGTCTCGTTCGGTAGGTTTGGGACTTCCGGGGGATGGCACGGACCCGGGTGCGGCCGCAATATCGCTCGTATGTTGAAGCGAGTTGCTGCTGCGTTCCTCTGGTACGCGATGGTCTGGATCGGCTACGAGATCGCATGGTCCGTTGCGGGTCTTCCGCGGTTGCTCGGCCCGATCCTGGCTGCGTCGGTCGCGATGATCGTCGTTGTCGATCCTCTCCATCTGTTCTGGCCGCGCCCCGAGGCCACATCTGACACACACGTCGGTCTGGGCGTTCCGGGCCTCGCCGGGTGGCCGCGGCCAGTCCCCTCTGACCCAAGCCGAGTCCGATCAGACCGTCGCCATCCGGCGGCGGTCTCTTCATGCCCTGCGGTCGGGGAGGTTGCTGAGGAGCCGACCGCAGGATCGGAAACGCTCAGCCGCGATTCCGCGCGGCCTACCCCGGCCGGACCGACGCAGAGCCGGAAAGGCGATTGCCACGATCGCAAACAGAATCAGCGTCACCGTTCCGCCGCCGGCCAGCGCCAGCGGCGCCCCGAACTGCTCGGAGATCGCGCCGGCCATCGGGTTGCCCGGACGGTTCAAGAGCCCGGGTGAGGTCATGACGTACAGCGACAGGACCCGTCCGCGGAGCCGCGGCGAGACGAGGACCTGGATGAGCGTGTTCGTCGTCGCGCAGTAGGCCACCTGGCTGCCACCGAGCGCCGCCAGGAGGTCGTCCCGGGTTCCGTTGCTCGCCGCGTCGACCGCGGTCGGGCTCGAGGTGATGGCCGAGGTCATGGCCGCCGAGACCGACGCGCTCGCCGGCGCGAAGGGCAAACACCAACCCGACCGGCTCGCCTACCGCCACGGCTCCGAGGAGGGCGCGGTCACCTACACCGCCGCCTCCCGGTCCGCTGACCGCGCGTCGATCGGCCGATGGAGCAGCCGAGCTGCCGCTCGCCTCGTACGAGGCGTTCCGCTCGGCCGATCTGCTCGCCGCGGGCGTCGTCGCCCGGATGCTCGCGGGGCTGTCCACCCGCTGCTGTCGAGCCGGCCTCGAGCCGGTCGGGACGGCCATGGAGGCCCAGGCAAGGGGGACCTCCCGATTGGCCGTCTCGCGCCGCTTCCTCGCCACCGCGGCAGGGGGTGACAACCGACGAAGCCCGCACCCAGGTCGACCCGCTCGGCGCACCGCGGACCGTCCGGATGGTCCGCCGCTTCTCGGCCCCGCCGTCCCGCCTCTATCGCTGCTGGACCGATCCCGAGGAGATCGTCCGCTGGTTCCCGGAGCGGGTCGAGGGCTCGCTCGCCCTCGCGACCCGGAGCATCCTCGTCTTCCCCGACCAGCGCGTCTCGTGGGACG
>CAZVPS010000032.1:0-14610 GCA_964629105.1 uncultured Anaerolineaceae bacterium | reverse complement strand
CCGAGCAGTGCCGCAACCTCCTGATCCTCACCGAGGGCTTCCCGACCTACGGCGGCCTTGCCGGCCGCGACCTCGAGGCGATCGCCCAGGGCCTGCGCGAGGTGGTCAGCGAGGACTACCTGCGCTACCGGATCACGAGCACCGCCTACCTCGGCGACGCCCTGGCGAAGGCGGGCGTCCCAACCGTCCGGCCGACCGGCGGCCACGCCGTCTACCTCGACGCCCGGGCCCTCCTTCCCCACGTCCCAGCGCTCCAGTACCCCGGCCAGGCGCTGGCCGTCGCCCTCTACCTGGAGGGCGGCATCCGCGGCTGCGAGATCGGGACCGTGATGTTCGGGCGCCACCCTGACGGAACCGAGACGCCGGCGGCGATGGACCTCGTGCGCCTCGCGATCCCCCGGCGGACCTACACCCAGAGCCACGTCGACTACGTCATCGAGGTGGTCCGCTGGGTGGCCGAGCGGGCCGGCGATCTCCCCGGCTACCGGATCGTCGACGAGCCGCCCGCGCTGCGCCACTTCACGGCCCGCTTCGCGCCACTCGGGTAGCCCGGCAGGGCGAAGCGCCGCCCGCGGCGCGGCGCCGCCGCCCTCGTGGCCCGGCACATCTGCCCTTCCGTGCCTTGCCGGGTCGCCTTGACGAGCGTACCGTGAGGGCATGGGCTCGGCACTCACCCGGCTCCGCAGCCGCGAGCGCTCGCCCCGGCATGGGGGCGGTCATGGCGTCGCGTCCTGCGCGCCGGCGTTCGACATCGCCGTGAACCCCGCAACGGTCGGGGCGCTGATGCGGGGCGCCGACGCCGGCACGCGCGAGCGGCTCGCGACGGCCCTCCAGCAGCGCCACGGCAATGCCGCCGTGCAGCGGCTCCTGGCTCCGGCGGCCATGCCCCTCCAGCGCTGGGCGGTCGGGCTCCCCGCAGCGACCACCGACTGCGGGCAAGTCGTGAGCTACCTCGACGCGAACAGCCCGCACCGCGCGTCGAGCGGCTGGGCGAAGACGAGGGTCCGCTTCAGCTGGGGCGGCAGCCCGGCGTACACCGAGGCCGACGGCGTCATCACGGCCACCGTCTCGAACCCGACCGTCACGAAGTCGGTGAGCGTCGACATGCCCGACTGGGCGCCGACCGACCCGGCGATGTCGCAGGCCTGGGGCACGATGTCCGGCACGTTGCGGGCCCACGAGACGAGGCACGAGGAGATCGCCACCACGTGGGAGGCGACGCTCACCTCCCGGCTCTCCAACCTCTCCGTGACCGTCGCGAACCGCTCGCTCGCCACGTTCAACGCGGCCGTCCAGTCCGAGTGGAACGCGTGGCTCGCCGAGCACCAGGCCGACCAGACCGCCATCGATCCGTTCACGGCGATCCTGGACTGCTCCGGCGGCGAGCCCGAGGCCGAGGTCGAGGAGGCGCCCGGCGCCGAAGGAGAGACCGGCGCGCCCGAGGGCGGCTGACAGGCCAGCCCGCACCGACCCGACCGCGCGGCCGCGGTACGCTGGCGCCGTGACCACCTGGCGGCTGCTCCCCGACGACGGCCAGCGCGACCCGCGGCTCAACCTCGCCCGCGAGGAGGCGGTCGCGCGCCACGTCGCGGCCGACCCGTCCGCGACCGCCCCCGTCCTGCGCCTCTGGCGCGACGCGCCCGCGGTCGTGATCGGGCGCTTCCAGCTCGGGGCCGCCGAGGTGGACCGGGCGGCCGCGGCCGCGCTCGGGGCGCCCGTCCTGCGCCGCTTCACCGGTGGGGGCACGGTCTGGCACGACCCCGGCAACCTCAACGTGTCCGTCGTGATGCGCCCGGAGGACGCCCTCTTCGTCGCCGACCCCGGGTTGCGCCGCCTCCCGGGCCTGTACCGGCTCGTCCTCGCGCCGCTCGAGGCCGCCGCTCGCGCCCTCGGCGTCACCGGCGTTCGGGCGACCGAGCGCGACCTCGTCGTCGACCGCCCGGACGGGACGACGGCGAAGCTGACCGGCATCGCCGCGTGGCTCGGAGGGCGGGCGCTGCTGGTCCACGGGACCCTGCTGGTGAACGCCGACCTCGACGCGCTGGCCCGCGCCTGCGCTGGACCCGGCGCACCCGGTGATCCGCGCTGGGAGCGCACGAAGAGCCGCCGGGCCACCGTCACCTCGATCGCCCGCGAGCTCGCCGAGGCCGGCCGCCCGATGCCCTCGCCGGCGGCCGTCGACCTCGCCGTGCTGGCGGCCTTCGCGGCCGAGGATCTCGCGCCGTCGTCCTGGAATGCGACGGAGCTGGCCGCGGCCGACCAGCTCCTCGCCGACCGCTACGCGAACCCCGCCTGGCACGCCGACCCGGAGCCCGCCTGACCGCCGGCGGCGCCGTCGCTCAATAGACCTCGTCGTGTGTGCCGATGGTCACGAGCGTCGCGACCGCGTACGTTTGTCAAGACGTTCCGATCACCACGTGCGCCACAGCCGGTTGGTAATCCAGTTGCGGTGGCGGGCGAAGGCGGACAGAGTGAGGACCAACAAGGGAGGGCGTTCGAGCGAAGATGACGATGGACCAGGCCGGACGGGTGGTGGCGGTCGTCCGCGAGGTGCTGGGCAAGGCAGTCATCGCGGCCTACCTCCACGGGTCGGCTGCGTATGGTGGCTTCCATCCGACCAGCGACATCGACGTGCTGGTTGTGACGCGGCGACCGACCACGCTCGGCGAGAAGCGCGCGCTGATCGCACGCCTGCTGCCGATCTCCGGGCGTGGTGACCCGACGGGGCGCTCGCGTTCGGTGGACCTGACGATCGTCGTCCAGGCCGACGTCCGACCGTGGCGATACCCGCCGCGGCTCGACCTCCAATACGGCGACTGGTGGCGGAGCGAGTTCGAGCGGGGCGAGCTGACGCCATGGGATTCGCCCAACCCCGACCTGGCGCTGCTGCTGGAGATGGTGCTCCAGGCGGACCACCCGCTGTTCGGACCGCGGCCGGCAGAGGTCCTGGACCCAGTCCCACCTGCGGACGTTCGGCGCGCGATGCTCGACGGCATCCCGGCGATGCTTTCCTATCTCGACGGGGACGAGCACAACGTCGTCCTCACGTTCGCACGCATCTGGACAGCGCTCGCGACGGGCGTCATCTGCTCGAAGGACGCCGCCGCGGACTGGGCTCTCCCGCTTCTGCCGCCGGAGCACCGGACCGTGCTCGCGCACGCCCGGGCGATCTACCTCGGCGACGCCCCGGAGGACTGGGGCGACCTGCTGCCACGAGTTCGGCCGCATGTAGATCACGTCCTCGGGGAGATCCAGCGCGTGTCGTCCACCGCGATGACCGGCGGGCGGGGACTTGCCCACCGGCTGTGACGCACAAGCCGCTCACTTGATCCGGAGATGCGCGCTCTCGTTCGCGGTTCCGCCGCCACGCTGGTATTCGGCGAGCGCCTCGGCGGCGTCGTCGCCTACGCTTGCGGCATGCCCGACCACCGCGCCACGCTGATCCTCGACGGCCTCCCGGTCGAGACCCTGGCCGACCTGCCGCCTGAGCCCGGGCGCCTGCTCTTCGTCGGGCTCAACCCGTCACCGGTGAGCGTGGATGCGGGCCACTACCACCAGGGGCGGCTGGGGCGGCAGCTCTGGCGGCGCCTGATCACGGCCACGATCCTCCCGCCCGGCACGGACCTGGACGCCGGGGACGACGCCCTCGTCGCGGAGGGCCACGGGATCACCGACCTGCTCAAGCTTCCCACCGCGCGCGACGACGCCGACGGCGCGACGCTGCGCGCGGGTGTCGGGCCGCTCTGGCAGAAGGTCGCGGTCTGGCGCCCCGCCGCCGTCGTCTTCATCTACAAGCGCGCCGCCGAGGCGTGCGCGGGCCGCCGCATCCCCGAGCCGTGGGGCCAGGTGGAGGGCCTGGCGCTGGCCGCTCGCCCGTGCTTCCTCATGCCCGGGCCCTACGCACCGCGCGCCGACGTGGACGCGGGCCTGACCGTGATCCGCAACCTGCGGAGCGCAATCGGCGCGTAGGGGACGCGACGAGCGCACGGCATGCTCAGGCGCCTGGTGCCGCCTCGCGGAAGAGCCGCGCGAAACCGGGGTACGGCCGGAGCGGGACGAGGTCGAAGTCGATCAGCCCGGCGGCGACCAGCGGCAGGCTGTCGATGACCTCCCGCGCGGCTGCCAGATCGGGCACTTCGAGGACCAGCACGCCGTTCGGCCGGTCGGCCCGGAAGTAGATCTCGCGCAGGATGTCCTGCTGGTAGAGCTCCCAGGCCCGCCGCGCCTCGGCAGGCCGCACCTCGGCGAACCGCGGGTCGTCCGGCGGGGCCGTGTCCCGGCCCAGCGCGAGCACCTTCATGCGAACCTCCCTGGGGGCGCCGACTGGCCAGCCGGCGCATCGACCGGCGTCGGCCGGGTCGGATGACTCGTCAGACGATCGCGAGCGGGCGCTCGATCGCCGCGTCGCTCCGGAAGCGCCGATCGACGAGGACCCGGATCACGTAGGTGATCTCCAGGCCCGCCCCGTCGAACGAGGGCGCCGAGCCGGCGGGGATCGCCAGCCGCACGTCGACGCCGCCCGCCAGCTGGCCCGGATCGATGTCGACCGACGCGATGATCCCCTCCGCCCCGTTCGGGGCGTTCGTCCGGCGATGGACCTCCACGCGCCCCTTCGTCCCGCCGGGTGCCGACGGCCAGCGGACGGTCGCCGTCATCTCCGATCCGGCAGGCACGGGCAGCGGCGAGGTGACGCCGATCATCGCGTCGCCCACCGGCACGCCCGCCATCATGCTCATCCCGCCCTGCTTGCCGACGCCGGCGCGCAGGAGGTCGGGGTGCTGGGCGAGCGGCAGGTAGAGCGCCACGAAGTGGTCCGAGCCCATCGCGATGTCCCAGCGGACCTCCAGGCCCCAGGCGATGATCGACTCGCCGAGATGCGCGGAGGGCGGGCCCAGGCGCGGCGCCGGGACGGCGAAGCGGGCCTCGACGGTCGTGCCGGGCTCCAGGCTCGCCGGGATCGCCGGCTCCGGGAAGGCGTCCTCGATGAAGAGCTTGCCGCTCGTCTCCACCCAGTGCTCGGAGCGCGTGACGTGGCCGTCGCTGTCGCGGTCCTCACGCGAGCGCGTCACCTCGTCGAGGCGCAGCCCCACCAGCCGCAGCGCCGCCTTCCGGGCATCGATCCGTTCGGTGGCCGTCAGGCGGAGGGTCCCGGTGATCCCCTCCCCGACCATGGCCGGGCGGTCCAGCACGATCTCGCCGAGGACGGCCCCGTCGGTTGGTCGAAGCAGCTCCTCGGCGCGGACGTTGTGGAGCGGGTGGCTCCCCTGCGAACCCGCGAGGCGCGGGCCGTTGAGGGCGTCGAACGGCTCGGGTGCCGAGCCGGTGTGGACGCCGAAGGAGCCGAGGCTTCCGAGGCCTCCGAGGTCGATCGAGATGGGCATGGGTCGTGGTCCCCCATCGTGGTCGGCGGTGTGGTCGACGCCGGTGCCGCCGTTCCCCGCATTGTGCGCCGCGCGGCGGGTTGCTCGACGCGCCCTGGCTCGAGTGCTCCGGACTGGGGCGCGAGGTGACCCGACCGTCAGGCCAGGGAGACGATCCGCAGTCCGAACCGGCCGCTCGGCGCGGCGACAGTCACCGTGTCGCCGGCACGCCGGCCCATGAGCGCCCGGCCGACGGGCGAGGTGCTGCTGATGCGCCCTTCGGAGGGCGAGGCCTCGTGGCTGCCCACGATGGTGTAGGTCTCCTCGCCCTGGTCATCCTCGACCGTGACGGCCGTCCCCATGCTGACGTGGCTCGTCGAGGAGCCTTCGATCTGGACGGCATCGCGCAGGAGCGCGGTCAGGTGTTGGATGCGCCCCTCGAGGATCGACTGCTCCTTGCGCGCGGTCTCGTACTCGGCGTTCTCCCGCAGGTCGCCGAACTCGCGGGCGGCGACGATTCGGGCGACGACGTCACGCCGGTCGACGGCGGTGAGCTGTTCGAGCTCGGCACGGGCGCCAGCTATGCCGTGCGATGAGAGGTAGACGGCGCTGCTCATGGTGGGGTGTCTCCGGAAGTCGCGGGAGGAGGGTCGGAGGGCGCGGCCGACGGGCTGCACGAAGGGGGGAGCGCCGGGCCGGCGTGTCCGGCGGAGAGACGCCCGTGCGGGCGCCATTCTGGCAGGTCGTCGGGAGGTCGGCTACCGCACGCTCCGGTACGTGCTTTCATTGCGTCGCGCCACGCGCAGGATGACAACGACGCGCGCCGCGTCGTCGATCGCGTGCACGAGCCGCACGCTACCGACCCGCAGGCGCCAGAACGAACTTCCGACAAGGACGACCGCTCCCGGCGGCCGGGGGTCGCGCACGAGGGCGAGGATCGGGGCGCGGATGGTGCCCTGCCGGTTGACGACCCCCGGGCGTCCTCATCGCCGCAGGACGTCCAACTCGAGGCAGCCGATGCGCAACAACATGACCAACGGGACTCGCAACGACCACTCGCTCCGTCGACGATCGCTCCATGTGAACGGGATCACGGATGCCCGCGACCACGAGAAGCGTGGGCTCAGAAGGCAGAGAATGGAGAGGACACCACGAACCAGGTAGTGGCCTTCGCCGTGTTTTCAGTCCCCATCATCTATGTCTCGCGGGCCTCGCTCCGTGCGCCGGGCTCGCACGGCTTCTATCGCTTCTTTGCCTGGGAGTTCATCCTCGCGCTCGTCCTGCTCAACCTTGCCGTCTGGTTCCACGACCCGTTCACCTGGCACCAGGTCATCTCGTGGGTCCTGCTGGTCGTCTGCTTCGTGCCGCTGGTCTTCGGGGTCCGTTCGTTGACCACCCGGGGGAAGCCGGTGGCGCGCCGCGAGGGCGATGCCTCCCTGCTGGCCTTCGAGAAGACCAGCACCCTGGTCACGACCGGCATCTACCACTACATTCGCCACCCGCTGTACAGCTCGCTGCTGATCCTGGCGTGGGGCGTCTTCTTCAAGGACCCGTCTTTGCTCGGAGGGCTGCTGGCCCTGGCGGCGACGCTCGCGCTGATCGCCACGGCGAAGGCAGACGAGGCGGAATGCACCCGCTTCTTCGGCCCGGCCTACCGGGACTACATGAGGCAGACCAGGATGTTCGTGCCTTTCCTGTTCTGACGCGGAGTGGCGTCCTGAGGGACGGATTCAGGCAGGCGACGGCGACCACGCTCTTGACATGTGACCCAACGAGATCGAGGAGGCCATGCCCGGGGTCTGCAAGGTCACCCTCGTCCACTCGGGCCTGGTCGCCGGCTCCTCCACCCTCGAGCAGGTCTCGGGCGGCTGGCCATTCATCCTCTCGGGGCTGACGCTGCTCGAAACGGGGAAGGGGCTCGGCGAGGGGTAGGTCCGGGCGGCCTGAAGTCGTCAGCCTGCCGATCGATCGACCTGGCGGCGGACCCAGCCCTCCAGACGGTCGATTGATGCGAGGTCGACACCGGAGAGCGCCCGAATTCGAGCGATCAGCGTCTCCGGATCGACCAGGTCCTCCCTGATCAGCGCGGCCGCGAACGCACGGTCCTTGTCGCGGCCCGCGACGAGCTTGGCGACGACGCAGTCGTGCGGGTCGAGGCATTGCGCACGGGCCGGCGCGGCACCCGGCGGGGCAAACCGGACCGTGCGCGCCTCCCAGCCGGCCGGGAGCACCGCGGTCGAAACGCTGACGCCCTGCGCGTAGTAGCCGAACGTTTCATGGAACCGCGACAGTTCGCCGATCGCGCCGTCCAGGCGATCGGCCTTCGCGCCATCCGGGTCGACGAAGAAGGCGAGGTCGGCCTCGACCGAGGTCGTCGCCTCGACCGGCAGGCGATCTTCGGCGTAGGCCCCGAGGATCGCCTGGCTGCCGATGACGAGGAGGTCCGGGTCGTCGACGATCGCGGCCGCAGCGCGGAGGACGTGCTCGAGCTGAGCGCGGTTCATGAAGGCGGGGGTGCGGCCGCCTCGCACGGGGCACCGGCGTGGCGTCGATAGGCTCGGAGGATCGCCAGGCGTTCGGCCTCCGGCAGCGCGCCCGCGAAGGGCGAGTTCTGGCGGAGCTCGTCCGCTTCCGCGGACTCGGCCGCGAGGACGCGCATGACTGCCTCGGGTCCCTGCTCGATCAGGCGGCGCCATCGCGCCAGCCAGCGGGCGCTCATCCCGGTCGGATGGGCCCGCTCCAGGCGATCGAGGTTCCGACTCGCCCTGCGCAGGACGCGCTCCGGGTCACGGGCGAGCCTGCCGGCGACCGCGCGGTGGAGCCACAGGGAGCGGACCTGCTCCGGCCGGCGGGCCCCCGTGCCCGCGCTTGCGGTCTCGAGCGCCTCCACGTCCGTGCGCGCGATGCGGCGATGCGTCCCGACGGTCAGGCTCCGGAGATCGCCCCGCTCGCAGAGGTCGACGACGTGCTGGCGCGAGCACCCCAGGAGCCTGGCTGCCTGACCGCTGGTGAGGAGATCCGGATCTCGGTCCATGCGGAAAGCCTAGCACTATCCACCATAAACACAACAACGCCCACGAGCAGGCCAGTTCCCAGGCCGGGCCGGGAGATCCGGCGACCCGATGTCGGCGTAGTACCCGTCACCACCGTGCCGACCCATGCGCACGGTCATTGGGGGGATCCGTCATGAAGCGTCAACTGGCCATCTTCGGCGCCATCGCCGCGCTCGTCGCCCTGGCCCTGCCGGGCATCGTCGCGGCCGCCGACACGCAGGCCGTGGCGGGCAGGGTGATCGAGGGGCACGGGACGCTCATGGTCGCCACGAGCAACCAGATGACCCTCTACACGTTCGACAAGGACGTGGCCGGGAGCGGTGTCAGCACGTGCACCGGGGGATGCCTGACGAACTGGCCCGCCCTGACGATCACGGCGGGCGACACCCCGACCGGAGGGGCGGGCGTCACCGGCGCGCTCGGCACGATCATCCGGGCCGACAACGGCGCCACCCAGGTCACCTACAACGGCCTGCCGCTCTATTTCTTCATCAACGACAAGGCGCCGGGCGACACGCTCGGCATCTACACCAACTGGCGGGCCATCGTCCTGGCCGCGGCGGTGCCGTCCCCGACTGCCGCGCCGACCGAGGCTCCGCAGGCCCCCACCCCGCCCCCAACCTCGTCGGCTCCGATCGGTGACGAACCTTCGCCGTACGGGAATCCCATCCCGCTCCTCTTCGTGGCGGGCATCGCAGCCCTCGGGTTCCTGGCGGCCATCCGCCGCCTCGCGAGCGCGCGCGTGAGCTGACCCCCCCTTCTTCGTCCGTCTTCGCGACGGCCCGACAGCGGGCGGGACCTGGGGTCCTGCCCGCTGTCCGCGCTCAGCGCCGGGCGATTGCGTGCCGCGCCATCATTCCCTGGTCCGGCCATGCCCGCCGCGGGCATGCCGAGCGAGTTGGCCCACGGCCCCCGAATCGTGCGTTCCATCGACCTCCCGGACGCCAGCCTCCCACGTGCCCCGCGCAGGATCCCACCGCTGGTCTCGCACGCCAGCGAAGACAGGGCCGAAGAACGACTTCACGGAGGCGACGGCGTCCAGCGGTGTCGGGTCCTGGAGGCCGAGCTCGGCTCGCCACCGCTCGTAGGGTCCGCGTTCATCCGAGCGAGAAGGCTTGCCCCACGGGCTTCCGAGCGAGCAGCGTGGGCGGGGTTCACAGGCCTGCACGCCGGAAGAGCCGATGTTCGCGGAGGCGAGCCATGTCCTGGTTCGTCAGCATCGCCCGCGCTTTCGCGTCGCGCGCCGCCTGTAGGAGTTGATCCGGATCGCTCCCGATGCGAGCCGAGTCCCGCAGCGCCCGGGCTGCCGCGCTGACCCAGAGACCGTCGCGGAAGATACGGTCACGGTCGGCGAGGTGGCGCGACCGGTGGAGTCGAACGCCCGGGCGGGCGCCAAGGCGCGACGATTCAGGGATCGTGAAGTGGATCGCCCTCGGGATGATGTCCGACAGCCCCAGCAGGGTGAGGGCCGTCTCGTGGCTGAACGTGCCGAACGGAGCGCGCGCCTGGAGTGCGTAGAGATCGTCGTTCGCCTCGATCGGCCAGTGGGCGAGACGGTAGAGACCATACCCGGGTCGGTCGACGAAGGCGCGCGCCGCCCGCCAGGCCAGCGCTCGCCGGCTGATGCCGAGCTCGGCCGCCTGTCGCGCCGTGAAGTAGCCGTGCTGACTGCCGGCGATCTCAAGCAATTCTTCCCAAGACATGCGCCAATGTTACGTAATCCGTAACATTCACGCAACTATCTACACCTGCGCATCCTGGCTCGCGAGCCTTACCGCACGCGCCGGTAGGTGCTCTCGTTCCGTCGCGCGACGCGAAGGACGACGACGACGCGCGCGGCGTCGTCGATTCCGTACACGATCCGAACGTCCCCGACCCGCAGGCGCCAGAACGGGCTCCCGGCGAGGGCGACCGCACCCGGCGGCCGCGGATCGCGCCCGAGGGCGAGGATCGGGCCCCGAACGCGCGCCGTCGCGTCGGGCGGCAGCTTGCGGAGCTGGCGCTGGGCCGCCGGCGCCAGCTCGACCCGCCAGGGCGACTCGCTCACCCTTCGCCGGACGAGCCGTACGCCGCGCGGGTCTCGGCGGCATGGGCGCGGAAGAAGTCGTCGGCCGCGGCTCCGCCGTCGCGCTCGTACTCGACAAGCGCCTCGGTGGCGGCTGCGGCGTCCTCGGCGTCTTCGAGTCGCTCGAGCCACGCAGCGAGCGCCTCATCCACGATCTCGCGCACGCTCCTGTCGGCTCGGGCGGCCTCCACCTTCACCGCGCGGTAGACCTCGGGGTCGAGGTCGATCGTCACCTTCATGAGACAAGGATACCAGCATGCTGGGTTGCTGGCACGTGCGCGCCGCAGGCAGGCGATCGCCTGCCCTCCTGCTCCTGCGCGACGCGATGCACGTTGCTCATGGAGTCCACGCCGCGCGGCCTCTCGCTGCCGGCCGCGACCGGATCGTGGCGGTGCCGGGCGTGGTCGGGGTGCACGACCTGCACGCCTGGCTGATCACGGCCGGCCTGCCCATGATCACCGCCCACGTGATCGCGGCGGACGGCGCCGACCAGCACCGGATCCTCCACGAGGTCGACACCTGCCTCGGCGAGGACTTCGACCTCGGCCACAGCACGATTGCCGCGATGGCGGCAATCCATGGGCAGAGCGGTTCGGAGGTCGGTGGACCCCAGATGCAGCATCAGGCGAGCACGCTCTTCTCGTGCACCGTCAGGGGGGTTCGCTCAACCGAGAAGAACGAGATGGGCACGTCGGTATCGAAGGGCCGGGTCGAGCCGGTGATCGCCTGGGCGACCATCGATCCCACCATCGGGGCCAGCTTGAACCCGTGGCCGCTGCAACCGATTGCCACCCACCATCCCTCCAGCGACGTCGGCCCGACGAGTGGGTGGACGTCCTCCTCGTTGACCGTGTAGAGGCCGGCGATGCCGGAGACGGTGCCGCGATAGGGAAGGTCGGGAAGGCGGTGGTGAAGCGCATGGATCTTGGAGTCCAGGAACGAGGCGTCAGCCCCTGTCTTGTAGTGGTCCGGGTCGACTCGCTCGCTTTCGTCTTCGGGAAGCACCGAACCGAACACGATCTGTTGGCCGGAAGCCTCGGGACGGAAGTAGATCCCGGTGGCGGCGTCCACGACTACCGGGATCGGGTCCGGAACCTCGGGGGGCCGGAGGCGGTAGGCGACCTGCACGCGCGTCGGGACCAGGGTCCACGGCAGTGAGGCGCCGGCCATCTCGTTGAGGCGGTTGCACCATGGCCCCGCCGCGTTGACGACCAACGGTGCGTTGATCGTCCTGCCATCCGCCAGGTCGACCCCCTGCACTCGCCCGCCTCGTGTTCGTACCGCCCGTACCTCCGATCTGAAACGAACCTCCGCTCCTTCCCGCCGTGCGGCTTCGATCAGATCCTGGTTGGCGCCGGTCGGATCCGTGAACCCTCCGTCCGGCTCGCAAAGAGCGGTCTCCAGGTCCCGGCAGGTATGAGGAATCTCGCCGGTGAGGTCGAAGGGTTCGGCGCAGGTGGACAGCGCGGGGAAGCGGGCGCGGATCATGTCGGCATCGAGTACCTCGGCGCGGGCTCCCTGGGCGGCCAGGCGGTCCCGGGTCGAGACTGCCTCGGCGTGGCTGTAGCCCATCATCCACAGCACGCCGACGGGGGTGAATCGTGCCCTGGGTTCTCCGATCCCGGTGAACTCCGCCCAGTTGCGGTACGCCTCTTGCCCGTGCAAGGCCAGCCGCACCGTTTCCGGCCGGCTGTACAGCGTTCGGACGATCGCCGATGAGGCGCCCGTCGAACCCTCGGCCGGGCCGGCCCCCTTCTCGACGACGACCACCCGGCCGGCGTCCCGGCGGGCCAGCTGGTAGGCGATCGAGGAACCGATGATGCCGCCTCCAATGACCACGACGTCGGCGCTGCGGTCGTCCACTGGCTCCTCCCGTCAGGATCTGTATGCCCGGCCATCTGCGATGCCGTGCCCCCGGCAGGACTCGAACCTGCGACCTGCTCCTTTGGAGGCAGTCGCTCTATCCCCTGGGCGACGAGGGCGTCGGAATCATTGTAGGTCGGCGGCAGCTGGTGCTTCCAGAACTTGCGCTGACACCAGGACGGCCGGTGGAGACGAAAAGCGTCATCGCACGCAGCTTCGGAGGATCGGCGCGCGGGCAGGAATTCCCCCCTTGCCAGCTCTTCACCGGGTGAAGCTCGACGTCGCCGTCGAGGCCGACGCGGACGAGTTCCCCGTGCGGCTGATCGAGCGCGTCCGAACGCTGGCGGCGGACCGGTCGAACGGGGCACGCCGGGGGCCGGCATCATTCGCAAGGAGCAGAGCTGGATCGGGGGCCGCCTGGCGTCGGCCCAGAGACGCTTGCGTGAGACGGGGAGGCGCCTCGGGTAGGGGGTTAGACGACCAAGGCAATCCGGCTATGACGCCAAGAAGAGATGTCTGGCGTGGTACGCGATCTGGGCAGGGTTGGGCCGCAGAGTCACGGCGGCGGGCAGTGGGATGAGAAGCCCATCCTCCAGCGGCATTCGGAACCGTCCGTCTGGCGACTCGATCATGCGGCGCTCGAGTCGCGGGGAGACCCGCGTTTCGAGCCCCCGATTGGAGTACGCCAACGTGAAGAGACCCTCATCGAACAGGCGATGAAGGGTCGGCGTCAGGGCGAGCCCGTTTGTGACATGGTCGGGCCCGGCCAGCGACACCGGGCGGATGTGAGCAGCATCGAGGATCCGGCGCGCCTGGTAGGTCGCGACGCTTCCGACTTCGAAGCCGCTGATTGCGCACCGCCCCTGGTACGCGGCCAGGACGTCGCGGCGGAACTGCGCGTTCCGCTCCAGCACCGTCACGAGTCGGTGTGCCCGCTCCGCAGCCAAGAGGGCGGGGGCTTCGTGCTCGGCGCGTTCCGGGTAGTTGATTTCGCGATCAGCGATCTCGAGAGCGCCAATGTCCTGGCCGCCCGCCGCGAAGATCCGGACCACGTCAATCGGCGTGATCCTTCTGACGGCGCGTCCAAACGTCGCCACGTTCCGAGCTCGACCTCGTGGCCTCTCGCGAAGCCAACCCTCCAGGGGCTCACCGTTGATCTCGCGACGAGCATCGTGCGGGAACCAGTTGATCCCGCCGTCGTACGTGACAAGGAAGAGGTCCTCGCCGTTCTTGGTCTTGCGCTCGGTCGGCAGGGGTGACTGCGTGATCCAGGTCCAGCCGACGTAAGCCATCCGGCCGGAGTTGTCGTCGCCGCGGGGCTCGTAGATGATTGCGAGAATCGGCGATCCAAACGAGGCAGCGTCAAAGAGCCGGAGGTATCGGCGAGGGAACTCGTAACTCCCCAGCGTGTCGGCGTAGACGCTGGTTACGTGGGACTCAAGAACGACTGCCGGAAGATCGGCCATCGACTTCACGGACCCAGGGTATGTCGTGACAGGCAAGCTGTCACGACCGACGCGCAAAGTTCGGGGCATGGACGCCCCTGCCAACATCGTCACCCTCCCGTCCCCCGCCGGTCGCCTGCCCGTTCCGGGCTCGGCGGCCACCAGCCTGCCGCCGGTCGCCACGCCGGCGGGCGCCCCCGCACCCGCGTCGGGCACCCGCGTCTCGGTCGAGCGCGACCGGGTCGTCGTCGACCGCCTGGTCCTCGTCGACGCCAGCCTCGCCGCCTTCGTCGCCGAGCGCCCCGCCGAGGAGCGCGCCGGCCTCGTGGAGCGCGCCCTCAGGATCGGCATGACCGCCCTCATGGACGCCGGCGTCACGGTGAACGTGGACGCCGTGCGGGCCGAGTTCGCCGTCCTCCTCCGCCAGACGGAGGACGCCAACGCGAAGGCGGCCACCGCCCTGGACCAGCTCCTGCGCCAGAACTTCGCCGACGGCGACGGGCGCCTCCCGCGCACGCTCGAGGCCTTCCTGGGCGACCGCGGCAAGCTCCGCTCGCTGACCGACGAGCTCTTCGACGAGACGAAGCGCGACAGCGCCATCGGCCGCATCAAGACGCTCCTTGGCGCCTACCTCGAGGGCGACGGCAGCAAGCTCGCCACCCTCCTCGACCCCACCCGCCTGGGCTCGCCGCTCTTCCAGTTCCGCGGCGAGATGACCGAGGGCTTCAACAAGCTCAACGAGCGCATCGCCGCGCTGGAGGCCGCCTCGACCGCCCGGGCCCAGGAGCGCGCGAAGGGCACCGCCAAGGGCGGCGACTTCGAGG
>CAZVPS010000031.1:0-15465 GCA_964629105.1 uncultured Anaerolineaceae bacterium | reverse complement strand
CGAGCGAACCCGCCGGCGATCACGACCGGGCGGGTCTCGGAGGGACTGGTTCGATGTCATCTTCCGCTCTCAGCGCATGGCCTGACCCGGCCTACCCTCGCCTCCAGCTGGAGACGTGTCGATGATATCGACCGCCCCTCCGCGGCCGTACGAGCGCGATCGCCGTCGCCGGTTTCCTGGCCGTGCTCGGCGCGCGTCGCGGCTGACGCGTCAGCCCGCGGACGACGCGCCCGCGCGGGCTCTCGAACAGGCCGCGCAGAAGCCGCGGAAGATCACCTGCGCCTCGTCGACCGTCGCTCCCGGGATGTCGGCGTCCAGGCACGGGCGGCTGCCGCGCACGCACGGCACGTCCACGATCGCGCCGCACGACCGGCACACGAGATGGTGGTGCCACGCGGACGCGAGCTCGTAGCGGCCGACGCCGGGACCCGCGTCGGCGACCACGACGACCCCGGCCGCCGCCAGCGACCCCAGGGCGTGGTACAGGCTGGCGCGCGGGACCCGCACGCCGGCCGCCTCGAGCGAGGCTGCTACCTCCTCGGCGGTGCGATGCCCCCCGAGTGCGGCGAGGGACTCGAGGACGGCGATCCGCTGGCCCGTGACCCGGAGCCCGGCGGCACGGAGGCGGGCGGCCGGGCCGTCCGTCATCGCGCCTGGACGCGGAGCATCCACGCGTGCTTCTGGAGCCCGCCGGCGATTCCCAGGAGGATCCCCTGGGTGACGAGGTCGCTGTCGCCGATCTCGCCGGCCCGGCGCTCCAGCCGTCCGGCCACCTCAGCGAGACGATCGCGCATGGCGGTCACCGCGGCGACGTCCTTCTGCCAGCCCTTGCCGGCCGCCGGAAGAGGGGTCCCCGCGGCGACCGTGGCCAGGCGACCGTCGGGCGCCACGTCGAGGGTCGCGAGCCGCTCGGCCACGTCGTCGTACCAGAGGCGGACCTGGTCGGTGATCTCGTCGAGATGGAGGTGGACGCCGCGGAACTCCTGGCCGGTGACGGTCCAGTGGTAGTGCTTCGCCTGCAGGGACAGGTCGATGAGCTCGACGAGGCTGTCCTGGAGTGCGGCTGCGGCGGCCTTGGCCTTGGAGGCGGTGGGCATCGGAGATTCTCCCGGTGGTGTTCGGTGGCTGGGGGGCGCGTAGACGAGGATACGCCCTTTGTTGGATTACGTCCAATCTACTGGCCGCATCGCTTGGGCTGGCGGTGTGCCGGGTCGCTCCTCTGCCGTAGCGGCGCTAGGATTACGCCGACCGGCTCCGGCCGCCCGCCCGGTCCTGCGACGAGGAGGAGCCAGCCGTGGACATGCCCGGCGATCCATCCGGCGATGGCCTTCGTCTCTACGAGGAGCTGGCGGGCTGGTTCCACCTGCTCACGGCGCCCGAGGACTACGCGGACGAGGCGACGGTCATCCTCGGCCTCCTCCGCGACCACGTCGACGGTCCGCTGGAGACGCTGCTGGAACTGGGCTCCGGCGGCGGCAACACCGCGTCGCACCTGCGGTCGCGCCTGCGCCTCACCCTGACCGACCTTTCGCCGGCGATGCTCGACCTCAGCCGGACGCTGAACCCGGCGTGCGAGCACCTCGTGGCCGACATGCGCTCGGCGCGGCTCGGACGGACGTTCGACGCAGTACTGATCCACGACGCGATCATGTACATGACGACCAGGGCCGACCTCCGGGCCGCGCTCGCGACGGCATTCGTCCACCTGCGTCCCGGTGGCGCCCTCGTCGTCGCGCCCGACTGCGTGCGCGAGACGTTCCGGCCGAAGACCGACCACGGCGGGCACGACGGAGCCGGCCGGTCCCTCCGCTACCTTGAGTGGACGTACGATCCCGACCCGGACGACACGTCCTGCGTCACCGACTTCGCGATCCTGCTGCGCGAGGGCGCAGACGAGGTGCGGATGCGGTACGACCGGCACGTCCTGGGCCTCTTCCCGCGGGCGACCTGGCTCGATCTTCTCGAGGAGGTGGGGTTCGAACCGTCCGCCGCCGTCGACGGCTGGCAGGGCGACGTCTTCGTCGGCATCCGCCCGGCCGCGCCGTAGCCGCGGGGAGTGCGGCGCGCCCGACAGACGGGTCGCTCCTCAGCCGGGCCCCGGGTACCAGCGTCCGCCGCGCATGACGCGGCGCACGGCCAGGTCGTCGTCGAGCTCGACAAGGTCGGCACGGAGGCCCGGTTCCAGGCGACCCCGGTCGCTGACGCCGAGGAGGGCCAGCGGCTCGCGCGAGGCGGCGGCCACGGCGCGCGGCAGGCCGACCCCGGCGCGGGCGAGGTTGCGCACGGCCGAGTCCAGCGCGATCACGGACCCGGCCAGGCGGCCGTCGCTCGCGAGCGTGCAGCGGTCGCCGTCGACCACCACCTCCAGCCCGCCGAGGCTGCCCCGCCGCGCCGGCGTCCCGGCAATCGCCACGCAGTCGCTCACGAGGAGGAGCCGGTTCGCCGGCTTCGCCCGCAGGATGAGCGGCCAGAGGGCGTCGCGGACGTGGTGGCCGTCGGCAATGAGCTCCACGTAGGCGTCGTCCTCGAGGAGCGCGGCCACCGCCAGCCCCGGCGCGTGGTGGTCGACCCCGGTCATCGCGTTGAACAGGTGCGTCGTCGTCCGGGCGCCGGCGGCGTAGCCAGCCCGGCCCTCCTCGACGGTGGCCGCGGAGTGACCCAGCGAGGCCGTCACGCCCCGCGCCCGCAGCCAGCCGATCAGGTCCAGCGCCCCCGGTACCTCCGGCGCGATCGTGATGAGGCGCATCCCCTCGACGAGCGGCTCGAGGTCGGCGGTGGAGACCTCGGCGGGGACGCGGATGTTGGCCGGGTTCTGGGCGCCCTTCTTCGCGGCGGCGATGAAGGGGCCCTCCAGGTTGAACCCGAGCGGCCCGGCGCCGTCGTCGGGGGCGGCCGGCATCCAGCGCCGAACCCGCTCCGCGAACGACGCCAGCTCGGCGAGCGGCGCCGTCACGGCGGTCGGGAGGAATGAGGTCACGCCGTGTCGAAGGAGCGCCCGGGCCATCCCGTCGAGGGCGCCGGCCGGGCCCATCGCGTCGTGGCCGCCGCGGCCGTGGACGTGGACGTCGACGAAGCCCGGGGCTACGTACGGGCCGCCGGCCTCGGCCTGGTCCAGCTCGACCTCGGCGATCCAGCCGTCGCGGACCACGATCCGCCCGGGGTGGACGTGCTCGCCGAGGACCAGCCGCCCGCGGACGACCGTCTCGCCGTTCACGAGGCCGCTCCCGCGCCGGCGGCCCCCACCGGCACGGGGTACGCGCCGCAGGCTGCCACCGCCTCCCACATTGCGGCGACGTTCTCCGGGGGCACGTTCGCCTGGATGTTGTGGACCGAGGCAAAGACGAAGCCGCCGCCCGGCGCCAGGTCGGTGACGCGGCGCCGCACCTCGGCCCGCACGTCGTCCGGCGTCCCGCTGCCCAGAACGCCCTGGGTGTCCACGCCGCCGCCCCAGAAGACGAGGTCGCGCCCGAAGTCCCGCTTCAGGGCGGCGGTCTCCATCCCGGCCGCCGAGACCTGCACGGGGTTCAGGACATCGACCCCGATCTCCACGAGGTCGGGGAGCAGCTCGCGAATCGCCCCGCAGGAGTGGAAGAGGACCTTCGCCCGCGTGCGCGCCCGGATGAACGAGATGAGCTCCGCGTGGAGCGGCTTCACCAGCTCCCGGTACGTCCGCGGCGCGAAGAGCGGCGTCGCCTGGCCGCCCAGGTCGTCCGCCTCGCCGACCACGTCCACGGCGTTGCCCAGCTCGGGCAGAATGGCGCCCCACCAGGCGAGCTTCACCTCCAACACTCGCTCCATCAGCGCCCGGGCGAGGGCCGGGTCGGCCGCGAGGTCCATGTAGCCGTCTTCGAACCCCCGGAGCCGGAAGAGCATCTCCGTGAGGCCGGCGCAGACCGAGCCGACGTAGACGGCGCGACCCTCCTCGGCGATCACTCGCCGCGCCTCCTCGGCGACGCCCGCCCGCCGCGCGGGATCCCCGCCGTCCGGCCAGGCGAAGCGGGCGAGCTGCCCGGCGTCGATCTCGCCGCCCAGCGGCGCGGACGAGGGATCGAAGAAGAAGCCGTCCTTCGGCATCCGCCGCCGGACGCCCCATTCGTCGAGGTAGGCGCGGTACTCCCCGTCGTCGAGCAGCTCCCGGCGATACCCGGACGGGCCGCGCGGCTCCACGCCCCGGACGTCGAGCCCCAGCGCGTCCGCTATGTCGTCTTCCACGACCGCGAGCTGCTGTGACAGGTCGCCGACCCGCACCTCGCGCTCCGCCAGCCCGAGCGCGCGTCGCAGGCCGGCGTAGGCGCGGACGTGGATCCCGGTCATCCGCACGGCGCCCAGGTCGCGTGGGACGCGGTCGGGCTCGCGATGCTCCAGCGCGGTGCGGACACGGGCCCGGGGCTCCATGCGCCGCCTCAGCCGCGCTGCTGCCGGGAGTCGGCCCGCTCGCGCGCCGCCTCGACCTCGAAGTCGACGTCGAGGGCGTAGCGGTCGGCCGGGTAGCGGGACTCGGTCGACTCCAGGGGCTGCCCCCGCTGGTCGACGATCACCCGCCGCTCGACGAGGAGCGGCGTGCCCGGCTCGACGTCGAGGAGGCCCGCGTCGTCCGCCGAGGCGGCTCCGGCGGCCAGCGTTGCCCGCCCGCGGGCCGGCTCGAAGCCGGCGCCCCGGAGCGCATCGTGGAGCGAGCCGGTCTCGAGGTCGGCGTGCATGACGGCCCCGGCGCACCGCCCGTGGAGGGCGACCGCCTCGAGGGCGATCGGCACGCCGTCGGCCATCCGGATCCGGAGCAACGCAACCACCGGCTCGCCCTCGCGGAGCCGCAGGTCGCGGACCTCGTCGGGCCGGGCCGGGCGAAGCTCGCGCCGGAGGAGCCGGGAACGAGGGACGCGTCCGTGGCGCCGCATCTCGTCGGAGAAGCTCATCAGGCTGTTCGCCCGGCGGTGCGACTGGGGAACGGCGACGAAGCTGCCGCGCCCGGGCTCACGCCTGATCAGCCCCTCCTCGGCGAGTCGCTGGACGGCGTGCCGCGCCGTCATCCGGCTCACGCCGAACTCCCGGCAGAGGGCGGCGTCGGAGGGAAGCGGATCGCCGGGCCGCAGGGTGGCGATTCGCGCCCGGAGCGCTTGCTCGATCTCCCTGTGGCGGGGCAGGTAGGGGTCGGGGATCACGGGCGTGGCTTCCCTGCGGCCGCCGGTTCGGCTGTCTCCGCGGCCCGTTCGGCCCCGTGCACGGCGGCGCCGATCGCTCCCGCCAGGGTTCCCAGCTCGGCGGTGACTAGGACGACGTCCTCGATGGAGGTCGTCTTCACGCGCCGGGCGATCTCGGCCCGGATGGGCCCGAAGAGGAGCTCGCCGGCGGCGGCCACCCCGCCGCCGAGGACGATCCGGTCGGGCGAGATGACGGTGATCATGTTGGCGATCCCGATCCCGAGGTAGCGCCCGATGTCGGCGAGGCCGGTCCTGGCGCGCTCGTCACCGGCCTGCGCTGCGCGGACCGCCTCCTCGGCGGTCGCCGTCCCGCAGGCGGCCGCGATCTGGTCGGCCCGGGCGAAGGACTCCAGGCAGCCGCGGTTGCCGCAGCCGCACCACGGCCCATCGGGATCGATGGTCTGGTGGCCGATCTCGCCGGCCGTCCCATCGTGTCCCTGGTGGACGCGCCCGTCGATCGCGAAGACGCCGCCGACCCCTGTCCCCAGCGTCAGCCCCACCATCGACAAGGCGCCCCGACCGGCTCCCAGGCGGAGCTCGGCGAGCCCGAAGGCACGGGCATCGTTGATGAGGAAGGCCGGGACGCCGGCGGCCCGGGCCACGGGCCCCGCCACCGCGTGGCCCGCCCACGGGCCCGGGACGTTCGGGAGGAAGCGGATCGTGCCGGCCTGCGGGTCGTACAGCCCGGGGATCCCGATGCCGACGCTCACGACCGGCCCCCACGCCTCGATCGCGTCGGCGGCCACTTCGGCGAGCTGGGCGGTGACGGCGGCGGGGACCGATGCCGGGTCGGGGACGAGCCGGGTCCGCGCCTGGCCGTGAACGACGGTCATCCACGCGCCGTCGGCGTGCTCCACCACCGCCCACTTCAGGTTGGTGGCGCCCAGGTCCAGGCCAAGGTGGCGGGTCCCGGGTCCGGTGGCCTGTGGCGTCGCGTTCATGCTCGACTCCGCCGGCTCAGGATTCGGACGTGACGCGGGTGTAGGCGGCCGCCACGGCGACGATGATCGACCCGAACAGGACCTGGCGGACGGCCTCGGGGAACCCGAGTGCATTCAGGAGCGAGGTGAGGACCGTCAGGATCAGCACGCCCACGATCGTCCCGGCGTACCCCCCGCGCCCGCCCATGATCGATGTCCCGCCGACCACCGCCGCGGCCACGGACGGCAGGACCGCCGTGTCGACGAGTGTCACGCTGGCAACATTGCTCAGACCCGAGTACAGGAAGCCGGCGATGGCGGCGATGACCGCCGAGAGCATGTACAGCACGGTCAGGACCTGCCACGAGCGGGTGCCCGACAGGCGCGCCGCGACCGGGTTGTCGCCGATCGCGTACAACAGCCGGCCATAGCCGGTCCGCCGCAGCAGGAGCAGGATCAGGGCGGCCAGCGGCACGAAGACCAGCAGGCTGTTGGGCAGCACGGTCAGGAAGGTGCCGGACCCCAGCCACCGCAGGACGTCGGGCACGCCCGACCCGGTCTTGACCATGATCAGCTGCCAGACGTTCGCCAGCCCGAGGACGACCAGGCTCATCCCCAGGGTCATGATCAGCGGGTGGACCCGGAAGACACCCACGCCGATGCCCGTCAGGAAGCCGACGAAAGCCGCGATCACGAGGGCGACGATCACGGCCACCCCGAGGCCCGGGCCCCCGACGAGCGTCGCGACCACGAACCCGCTCATCGACGCGACGGCGCCGACGGAGAGATCGATGCCGCCGGTCAGGAAGGTGAGGGTCTGGCACGCGGCCAGGAGCGCGAGCGGGATGGCGGCCCGCAGGATGACGCCCACCCACCCGGGGTTGATGACCTCCGGCTTGACGAGCCAGATCAGTGCGACCAGCAGCGCGAGCAGGCCGATGAGCGGGATGAGCGGCCGATCCCGGAACATGCCGCGCCAGGCGGCGGCCGTGAGCCAGGGGCTGTGGGCGCCCGAAGCGCCGGCGACGCCGCTCATGCCCGTGCCCGCCGGATCTGGACGAGACTGCCGATCATCACCACCCCGATGAGAATGACGCCCTGCACGACGACGGCGAGGTTCGGATTGATGTTGAGGAACGTGATGTCCGTCCGGATGAGCTGGAGGATCATGACCGCAACGAGGGGGCCGAAGACACCGCCCCGGCCACCGGCGAGGCTGACGCCGCCGAGGACGACGGCCGCGACGCTCATGAGCGTGTAGGGCCCCGGGACCGGCGTCCCGATCCCGGTGCTGGCGGTGAGGGACAGGCCGCCGAGCGCCGCGAACAGGCCCGCGAGCATGTAGGCGATGATCTTCGTTCGGCCGACGGAGACGCCGCTGCGGAACGCCGACAGGCGGTTGCTGCCGATGGCGTAGATGCTCAGACCCAGCCGCGACCGGCGGAGCGGTATCCAGACCACGGCGACGACGACGATCAGGACGACCGCGGCCTTGGGGATCCACTCGTTGCCGAGCGATCCGATCACCAGCTCCTTGAGCCACTTCGCCGACCCGCCGCCGGGCGTCTTGAGCACCAGCAGCGCGCAGCCGGCCCAGACGAACGACATCGCGAGGGTCACCACGATGTCCGGGACGCGCGTCGCGACGACGAGACCACCGTTGACCGCGCCCAGCACCAGCCCCAGGAGGAGCACCGCGACGACGACCGCGATGCCGAGCTCCTCGGGCTGCCCCTTCATCAGGGATGCCGAGATCACGCTCGTCAAGGCCATCATCGCGCCGATCGAGAGGTCGATCCCGCCCGCGATCACAACGATCGCCTGCGCGACCGCAGCCAGGGCGAGGGGCAGCACCGAGATCGCGAGACCCTGGACGCCGGTGACCCCGTAGGTCGGCTGGATCAGCTTGGTGAAGACGAGCAGGAGCGCGAGGAACGCGATGAGGCCGAACAGCCACGCGTTGTGGCGAACGGCCGACCCGAGCGGAATGGCGCGACGGCCGGCGACGGGGGCGGTTGCGGCGCTCATCGGTCAGCCTTCGGCCAGATTCGTCGCGGCGACGGACGCCTCGAAGGCGGCCAGCTCCGGGATCACGGCGTCGGACTTCAGGTTGTAGGCCGCGCGCAGCAGGGCGGGTTCGTCCGCGTCCGCGACGCCGATCTCCGAGACCACCCGGCCGCCGAAGATGACGATCGCCCGGTCGCAGACCAGCTGGACCTCCTTGAGCTCCGACGTGTAGAGCAGCACGGCCGCCCCCGCCTGGGCGAGATCCCGGAGCAGCACGTAGATCTGGTGCTTGGTCCGGATGTCGATGCCGCGCGTCGGGTCGAAGCAGAGCATCGTCCTGACGCCGCCCGCGACCC
Organism: uncultured Anaerolineaceae bacterium; assembly: GCA_964629105.1. GTDB lineage: Bacteria > Chloroflexota > Limnocylindria > Limnocylindrales > CSP1-4 > CTSoil-043. The sequence goes on along the minus strand of CAZVPS010000031.1, from coordinate 6,984 downwards.
AGCGCGCAATGGTCACCTTCTGCTGGTTGCCGCCGGAGAGCCGGCGGACCTCGCCCTGGGCCCGCGTGTCGATCTGCAGCGTGGCGGTGGCCCCGTCGACCGTCTTCCGCTCCTCACCGGTGTTGATCAGGCCCCAGCGGCGCATCCGGGTCGTGAACGGCAGGGCGATGTTCTCGCGGACGGACCGCTGCATGAGCAGGGCCTCGGCGCGGTCCGCGGGGACGTACACGAGGCCTGCGCGGATCGCGTCGGCCGGGTGGCGGAAGGTCACCGGCGCGCCGTCGATCAGGAGATCGCCGCGGCTGGGCCGCTCGGAGCCGGCGAGGATGTCGAACAGCTCGTCCTGCCCCTGGCCCTCAAGGGCCACGACGCCGAGCACCTCGCCGGGGTAGAGGTCGAAGGACATCTCGTGGAGCTTCGTCCCCGCGCTGAGGCCGCGCGCGCTGATGCGCGGCATCGCGCCGGGCGCCCGCGCTCCCCTGGCCGCACGCTCCGCGATCGCCGGCATCTCCCCGACGGCCTGGCCGAGCGTGGGCGCCACGGTCCGTGCCTCGGGGCCCGCCCTGACGTCACCGCCGCCGGCCGGCTCGCCCTCGCGCAGCACGGTGGCCCGGTCGCGGACGGCGGCGATCTAGATCAGTCGGTGGAAGATGAAGATGACCGCGCGGTCGCCGCCCCGCTGGCGGCCCACGACCTCCAGGACCCGCTCGGTCAGGTTCGCGGGCAGCGCCGCGGTCATCTCGTCGAGCATGAGCACGTCGGGCTCGATCGCGAGGGCACGGGCGAGGTCGATGATCCGGAGCGAGGCCAGCGGCAGGTGCCGCGCCATGCTCGACAGGTCCAGGTCCTCGAGGCCCAGCTCGTGGAGCCAGTGGCGGAAGGGCTCGATCGGCGTCTCCGTGAGGCGGAGGTTGGACCGGATGTCCAGGTCAGGGATCAGCGCCGGCTCCTGGTAGACGGAGACAAGCCCGCTGCGGCGCGCCTCGCCCGGAGAATGGGCCATGCGCGGCCGTCCGCGCACCGCGATCGTGCCGCTGTCGGGATGGACGGCGCCGGTCAGGATCTTGACGAGGGTGCTCTTGCCGGCGCCGTTGGCGCCCATGAGCGCATGGACCTCGCCCGGGCGCACGGCGAGGGACGCGGCCTTGAGCGCGACCACCGCGCCGTAGGTCTTGGAGACGCCCGTGGCCTCGAGCAGGAGGTCGGTGGTGGTGAGGGTCATCGGTCCCGATCGCGGAGGGGGATGCGCGGGGGATGCCGGCGAACCGGCATCCCCCGCGTGGTTGACGACCCGGGGAGGTCTACTCGCCCGGGGCCTTGCAGGCAACGGCCTGCTCGCCGGTGTACGTGGTGTAGCCCTCGATGTAGAGGCCGAGCGGCCAGTTCGGATCGAGGCCTTCGACCTGCCAGGACTTGAGCAGCGCCCTGCCCGCGTCGGTCGTGTTCTCGGCCGCGACGGGAACGAGGAGAACGGTGTTCGGCTGGCTGGCCGACGGATCGGTCTTGACAGCCTCACCGGCCAGGAGCTTGAGCGCCAGACCGATGCCCGCGCCGCCGACGGCGGCGGTGTTGGTGACGGCGACGCCCTCGAGGCCCGGGTAGCCGGTCGGGTCCAGGAGCTGCTTGACGAACGCACCGAGGTCGGCGCCGACGATCGGCACGAACGGCTTGTTGGCGGCCTTGATGGCGTCAACGACCTGCGAGTCCATGCCCGACGTCCAGATGCCCTGGATCGTGTCGTACTGGCCGCTGGCGATGAAGTCGTTGATCAGCGTGGTGGTGGTCGCCGGATCCCACCCCGTGTGCACGCCGTCAAGGTTCGGGACGATCTTGATGTCCGGGTACTGGGCCAGGACCTCCTTGAAGCCCTTGTCGCGGTCCGTGTCGGCCGGGTGGCCGGCAAAGCCGCGCATGTAGTAGACGGTGCCCTTGCCGCCCAGCTTGTCGAACAGCCACTTGGCGCCGAGCTTCGCGTACTCGATCTGGTTGTTGTACAGGTTGTAGGTGTCCGGGTCGGTGACGTACGCGTCGACCGAGACGGTCACGATGCCGGCGGCCTTGGCCTCGGCGAGTGCCGGATTGAGGGCCTCGGGATCGTTCGGGTTGAAGACGATCGCGTCCACGCCCTTGGCGATCAGGTCCCGGATATCCTGGAGCTGGCCTGCGGCGTCCGTGTTGCGGTGGATGTAGGTGAGCTCGGAGACCTTGCCGGACGCCAGTGCCTCCGCCTTCGCGGTGCAGACCTGCTCCTCCCGGAAGCCGTTGCCCACGCCACCGGCGTTCGAGTACCCGATCTTGTACGTCTTCGCGGGCTCGGGTGTGGCGGGCGCCGGTGTGGCGGGCGCCGGTGTGGCGGGCGCCGGTGTGGCGGCCGCGGGGGTGGGGGTCGCCCCGCCGCCGCATGCACCGACGACAATCGCGAGTCCCGCGAGGCCGACGACCAGTCGGACCGCGCGAGATTGCCTGTTGAACATTCGCTCCTCCTCGTGCGCCGGCGCCCACTGGTCGGGACGCCCGGTCAGCATCGTTCCCACGTGCTGGGAAGCTCCTCCGGGTATGTGGTCGTTCACACCTCCTGCCGGTTGCCAGCATCCCTCTGCTGGATGATGGCACGCGCGAGACGCCGCGCGTGCTCGCTGTAGGCCGCGTCGAAGAGGGCCTGGGATCGCTCGGGCCCCACCACCGTGCTGCGGGTGATCACGGGCGGCATGGCGCCCCGCTCCACCAGCAGCTCGGCGATCCGGACCTTGAGCGAGTTGACGATGGCGACGGCCGAGACGGTGGAGCCGGGCCCGACCGGCGTGTCGAGGCCGTCGAGGGTGATGAGGGCGTCGGCCGGCGGCGTGCAGAGGTCGATCACGAGGTCGGCCTCGTCGAGGAGCCGGGTCCCGACTCTCGGATCCGGCTCGCCGGAGAGCGACTGCTCGACCGACGTGACGGCGATCACGCGAAGGCCGCGGCGGCGCGCTCCGCGGGCCATCTCAACCGGGACCGCCGAGAGGCCGCTCGCCGAGAAGACGATCATCACGTCATGGGGGCCGAAGGAGAAGTTGGAGAGGATCACCTCGGCGAGACCCGGCACGCGCTCGATGAACATCGCCTGGCGCTGCCCGTTGGCCCCCACGACCTCCGTGTGGAACGTCATGGAGAGCTCCACGATCGGGTTGAAGCCGGGGTACGAGCCGTAGCGGGGGAACATCTCCTCGACGGGGATTCGTGAGTGGCCGGTGCCGAAGAGGTGGACCAGGCCGTCGGCGGCGATCGCGTCGGCGCACCATTGCGCGGCCTCCTCGATCGCGGCGCCCTGGGTGGCCGCCACGCGGGCGAGGAGATCGTGCGCGGCGACGAGCCACGGGAGGGCGGCGGCTGGGGGCGTGCTCATGCGCGGGCAATCCCCTCGTCGACGTCCACCGGCTCCCACCGACCGGACTTCATGGAACGATAGGCGGCGTCGACGATGCAGTTCACCACGTACCCGTCTTCGAACGTCTCGCGCGGGGCCGTCCCCGCCCGGAAGGCGCCCAGCATGTCCCGGAACTGCTCGTCGTAGCCGTAGACGCGCGCCTCGTCGGCGATCGGGAAGACCCACCCGGTCTCGGCGTCGGCCTTCTCGACGAGGTAGCCGGCCGGCTCCTCGATGAACGCCCGCACGGACGTCGCCGACGTGTCGTGGACGATCCGTCCCTTCGTGCCGTAGACCTCGGTGCGGACCTCCATCCCGCCCTTCGTGGCCCACGATGCCTCGATCGTCGCGGTGCGGCCGTCGGCGAAGCGCAGGATCGCGATCGCCGTGTCCTCACCCGTCGTCCGCGCGCCGTGCGCCAGCGTGGCGCCCCAGGCGAAGACGTCGACGATTCGGTGCTCCTTGCCTCGGACGTAGCGGATCGCCTCGATGCAGTGGCAGCCCATGTCCAGGAGGGCGCCGCCCCCGGCCGTCTCGGCGTCCCAGAAGTGGGCTGCGTGGGGGCCGGAGTGGCCCTCGCGGGCGCGCATCGAGAGGAAGTCCCCGAGGGCGCCGGACTCCACCATCGCCCGCGCCTTCATGACGTCCGGGGCGAAGACCTCGTTCTCCAGGTACCCGGCGAAGACGCCCGCGGCGCGGACGGCCCGCACCATCTCGGCCGCCTCCGCCCCGTTCCGGCCGAGCGGCTTCGTGCAGAGGACGCCCTTGCCCGCAGCAGCCGCGGCCCGGACCGCCTCCAGGTGGCGGTGGTTGGGGAGGCAGACCACGACGAGGTCCACGTCCGGGTCGGCGCACACTGCGTCGACGTCGTCGTAGGTGCGGGCGACGCCGTGCCGCCGGGCGAAGTCCGCGGCCCGGGCCGCGCTGCGCGAGTAGGCCGCCGTGACCCTGGCCTCCGGGACGTCCCGGAGGCCCGCCATGTAGAAGTCCGCGATGAAGCCGGAGCCGAGCATCCCGAGGCGGACGACCGCGCCCACCGTTCAGTACGCCCCGTCGCTCGAGGCGGCCGCCGGGGTTGGGGCTCCGGCGCCCGGCGCGGCTGCGCCCGGGGTCGCTGCGGTCGCCGTCGCCGGGGCGGCTCCCGCCCTGCGAGCGCGGAAGTCGTCGAGGATCGTCTTCGTTGCCGTCGCCCCGCAACGGGTGACGCCGAGGGCCATGACCGCGACGAGGACGTCGAGCGTCCGGACGCCGCCGGCGGCCTTCACCTGGACGTGCGGGGAGACGCTCCGGCGCATGAGCGCCAGGTCCTCGTGGGTGGCGCCGCCCGGGGCGAAGCCGGTGGAGGTCTTCACGAAGTCGGCCCCGGCGGCCTCGGCGAGGCGGCAGGCGCGGACCTTCTCGTCGTCGGTCAGGTAGGCGTTCTCGAAGATCACCTTCACGATGGCGCCGCCCGCGTGGGCCACCGCCACGACCGCCGCGATGTCGGCCCCGACGTCGGCGTCGCGCCCGGACTTGAGGGCTCCGATCTGGATGACCATGTCCAGCTCGGTGGCGCCGTCGGCGAGCGCCCGGCGGGCCTCGAAGACCTTCGTCTCCGTGAGATGGTTGCCGTGGGGGAAGCCGATGACGGTGCCCACGGCGACGTCCGTGCCCGCGAGGAGCGCCTTCGCCCGGGCCACGTCGGCCGGGCGCACGCAGACCGAGGCCACGTCGTATTCGGCGGCCAGGCGGCAGCCGTCCTGCACGAAGGCGTCGTCGAGCTCCGGCCGGAGGAGCGAGTGGTCGATCGTCTTGGCGATGTCGCGCTCGGTCAGGCGCTCGAAGAAGTCGGCGAGGGCGTCGGGCGTGAGCTCGCCGGGTTCCAGGGCGCGGGAGGTCACCTCGGCAGTCACTTGCAGTACGGCCGGAGGACGTCGCGGGCGATGAGGAAGCCCTGCTTGACCTTCTCGTCCGTGCCCTCGAAGCGGCGATCCTCGTGCTCGATGATGCAGTCGCCCTCGTAGCCGGCGCGGTACAGGGCCGAGAAGACCAGACCCCAGTCCACGTCGCCGAGACCCGGGATCCGCGGCACCTGCCAGCCCATGCCGGCGGAGAAGATGCCGCGCTCGTAGAGGCCGTCGCGGTCGATCATCAGGTCCTTGGCCTGGAAGTGGAGGATGTGGGGGCCGAACTCCTTGATGAAGCGGCCCATGTCGATCATCTGGAGGACGAGGTGCGACGGGTCGAAGTTGAGCCCGATCGTGTCACCCCACTGCTCCAGGATCCGGCGCCACATGCGCGGCGTCGTGGCGATGTTGTGGCCACCGGGCCACTCGTCGTAGCTGAAGAGCATGGGGCAGTTCTCGAGCGTGATCTTCACGCCGTTGTCGTTCGCGAAGGCGACGATGTCCGGCCACACCTGGAGGGCGGTCTCCCAGTTCTGGTCCTGGTTCTTCGCGCCGTCGCCGCCCATGAAGGTGTTGACGATGGGGATCCCCATCCGGCCCGCGGCGACCATCACGGCCTTGAGGTGGCCGATCACCTGCTCCCGGTGGGCCGGATCCGGGTGCAGGGGGTTCGGGTAGAAGCCGAGACCCGAGATCGAGAGCCCCTTGCCGGCGATCTCGTCGACGATCTCGCGCCCCTGGCCCTGCGACAGGTTAGCCACGTCGATGTGGCTGGTGCCGGCATATCGGCGGGTCGGCCCCGACGCCCGCGGCCAGCAGGCGATCTCGAGGATCTCGAAGCCGGTGGCCGCCGCCCAGTCGGCGACCTCCATGAGCGGCGTCTCCGGGAAGGGGGCGGTGAGGAATCCGAGCTTCATCGCGATGCTCCCTCGGGGTGGGGTGGGTTCATGCGGGGTGGGTTCATGCGCCGCGATCCACCGCGACCCAGCGGCCCTCGCGGGCGCTGGCGGCGACCGCGTCGTTCACGAGCATCTCGTCGTGGCCATCGGCGAAGGTGGGATAGGCGGGGCGCTCGGCCGGGCCGCCCGCGGCGACGTCCGCGTAGACCGCCCGGTAGGTGGCCTTGAAGGTGTCGGCGAAGCCCTCCACGTGGCCGCCGGGCAGGCTGGCCGCGGCCGCGCCGGGCGCGTTCATGAGGGCGGGGTTGCGAATCAGCAGCTCGTTGGGGCTCTCGCGGCGGCCCAGCCAGAGCTCGTCCGGCCGCTCGGAGTCCCAGGCCGCGGCCGCGGTCGACCCGTCGATCTCGTACTGGAGCGAGTTCTTCCGCCCGGCGCTGACCTGCGAGATCGCCACCGCGCCGCGCGCCCCGTTGGCGAAGCGCAGGAGGATCGTTGCCGCGTCGTCGGTGACCATCTCGCGGGCGATCGTGTTCGCGGCGCGCTCGGTCGAGAAGGTCTCCACGGGGCCGGCGGGCTGGTGGCGGACCTTCACGAACGTGACGAGGTCCGCCATCACGCTCTCGATCCGGAGCCCCCCGACGTAGCTCGCCAGGTCGAGCCAGTGCGATCCGATGTCGCCGACGGAGCGCAGCGAGCCGCCCTCCGCCGGGTCCAGCCGCCAGTTCCAGTCCGTGTCGAGGAGGAGCCAGTCCTGGAAGTAGTGGCCGGTCACGAGGCGGACCTCGCCCAGGCCGCC
>CAZVPS010000030.1:0-15567 GCA_964629105.1 uncultured Anaerolineaceae bacterium | reverse complement strand
GCCCGGCGAGCGGGCGGGCGGCCCGCAGGACGCCCTCTGCTACGCTTCGGCCTCCGACCGATCGCCCCCACCCGGAGCCGCCGCACCGTGTCCGATCCCCGCCCCGGGGCGCCCAGCCCGCGCCCCCGCACCCTCGTCGAGAAGATCTGGGACGACCACGTCGTCAGCGAGGAGCCGGGCGCCCCGGCCGTCCTCGCCATCGACCTTCACCTCGTCCACGAGGTCACGAGCCCGCAGGCCTTCACGAGCCTGCGCGCCCGCGGGCTCCGGGTCCGGCGCCCCGAGCGAACGGTGGCGACGGCCGACCACTCCACGCCGACCGCGCCCCGCGGCCTGCCGATCATCGACCCGATGGCCGCCGCCCAGGTCAAGCAGCTGGAAGCCAACTGCGCCGAGTTCGGGATCCCGATCCACGCCTACGGCTCGGAGACCCAGGGGATCGTCCACGTCATCGGCCCGGAGCTGGGCCTGACCCAGCCCGGCATGACGATCGTCTGCGGCGACAGCCACACGGCGACTCACGGGGCTTTCGGGGCGCTCGCCTTCGGGATCGGGACGAGCGAGGTCGAGATGGTCCTCGCCACCCAGACGCTCCTCCAGCGGCGGCCGAAGACCTACGAGGTCCGGGTCGACGGCCGGCTCAGCCCGGGCGTGGGGGCCAAGGACGTCATCCTCGCCCTCATCGCCCGGATCGGGATCGGCGGCGGGACCGGCCACGTCTTCGAGTTCCGCGGCGAGGCCATCCGCGCCCTCTCGATGGAGCAGCGGATGACGATCTGCAACATGAGCATCGAGGGCGGCGCCCGGGCCGGCCTCGTCGCCCCCGACGACACCACCTTCGAGTACGTCCACGGCCGGCGGCACGCCCCGCAGGGCGCGGCGTGGGACGCCGCGGTCGCCCGCTGGCGGGCGCTCCCCAGCGACGACGGCGCCGTCTTCGACACCTCGCTCACGCTGGACGCGAACACCCTCGAGCCGATGATCACGTGGGGCACGAACCCCGGGATGGGGGTCCCGGTCAGCGGCCGCGTGCCGCGGCCGGAGGACGCCGCCGACCCGTCCGCGCGCCGGGCGCTGGAGCGGGCGCTCCAGTACATGGGCTTCGCCGCCGGCCAGCCGATCGCCGGCCAGCCGGTGGAGGTCGTCTTCATCGGCAGCTGCACGAACTCCCGGATCAGCGACCTTCGCCAGGCCGCCGCCGCCCTCAAGGGACGCCACGCGGCCGACGGAGTGCGCCTCATGGTGGTCCCCGGCAGCCAGCAGGTGAAGGCCCAGGCCGAGCGCGAGGGGCTCCACGAGGTCTTCCGCGCCGCCGGCGCCGAATGGCGCGAGTCCGGCTGCTCCATGTGCATCGCCATGAACGGCGACCAGCTGAGCCCCGGCCAGTACGCCGTCTCCACGAGCAACCGCAACTTCGAGGGCCGCCAGGGCAAGGGCGGGCGGACGCTGCTGGCGTCGCCGCTCACCGCCGTGGCCAGCGCGATCGCGGGCGTCGTCACCGACCCCCGGACGCTGCCCGGGGTCGAGGAGCCGGCGACCGTCGGCGGAGGGCACTGAGCCCGTGGCCGAGCCGTTCCGCCAGTTCACGAGCAAGGTCGTCCCGCTGCCGGCGGAGAACGTCGACACAGACCAGGTCGTCCCGGCGCGCTACCTGAAGACCACCGACAAGGCCGACCTCGCGGATGCCCTCTTCCACGACTGGCGCTTCAACGACGACGGCAGCCTGAAGGACCCTCCGTTCGTCCTTGACCGGCCCGGGATGGCCGGCCGCAACATCCTGCTGGTGGGCGACAACTTCGGGGCCGGCTCCTCGCGCGAGCACGCCCCCTGGGCCCTCACCGCGTGGGGAATTCGGGCCGTCTTCTCGACGGGCTTTGCCGACATCTTCCGCAACAACGCCCTCAAGAACGGCGTCCTGCCGATCGTCGTGGATCCGGCAACCCACGCCCGTCTCTTCGCCCTCGTCGAGGCCGACCCGGACGCCCGCCTGACGGTCGACCTCGCCGAGCTGGGGGTCCTCCTGCCCGACGGGAGCACGCTCGACTTCGAGATCGACTCGTTCGCCAGGCAGATGCTCCTCGCCGGGACCGATGAGATCGGCTACGTCGTCGCGAAGCTCCCCGCGATCGAGGCCTGGGAGGGCGCCCACCCGGCGCGCGTGGACACGCGGATCGGCACGCCGCTCGCCGCAGGCTGACGCCCGGACCGCGGGGCGCGACCGGCCGCCCTCGCGGGCCCCCCTTACAGCAGCGCGGGGCGGTCGAACGGCTTCCCGAGGACGTGCTCTTCCAGGAAGGCGAGGACGGTCGCGTACCAGAGCCGCGCGTTCTGCGGCTTCAGGATCCAGTGGTTCTCGTCCGGGAAGTAGAGGAACTTCGCGGGGACCCCGTGGCGTCGCAGGTCGGTCCAGAGGCGGAGCGCCTCGCTGACCGGGACGCGGAAGTCCTGCTCGCCGTGGATGACGAGCATCGGCGTCCGGATCGTCGCCAGGTGCTCGAACGGTGACTGGCGAACGTACCGCTCGGGCTCGCGGTACGGGTCGCCCATCTCGCGCTCCCAGAAGGCACCCGTGTCCGTCGTGCCGTGGAAGCCGCGCAGCTCCCACAGGCTGGCATGGGTGACGATGGCGCGGTAGCGGTCGGTGTGGCCGGCGACCCAGTTCGCCATGTAGCCGCCGTAGGAGCCGCCCATCAGGGCGGTCCGCGCGGGGTCGAGGTCGTCCCGCTCCGCGAGGGCGGCGTCGACGGCCGCCGTCACGTCCTCGTACGGGGTGCCGCCCCAGTCGTTCCAGCCGCGCGCGACCATCGCCTGGCCGTAGCCCGTGGAGAGCGCCGGGTCCGGCAAGAGCACGGCGTACCCGCGGGCCGCGAGGACGTGCGGGTTCCACCGCCAGTGCCAGCTGCTCCACGAGCCGAGCGGCCCGCCGTGGACCCACACGACGAGCGGCACCTTCGCCTCCGCGGACGCTTCGGCCGGCCGGACGAGCCAGCTCCCGACCTCGGTGCCGTCGGCCGCGCGAGCGGTGAGCCGCTCCACGACGCCCGGCGCCCTGATCCCACCCTCGTCGATCCCGTTCGGCAGAACCTCCGGAACCTGGTCTGCCATCCGTGCGTCCAGGCGAACAATTCGTGGCGGCGAACCGATGGTGGAGCAGAGGGCGAACAGGGCGCTGCCGTCGGGCGTCGGGCAGAGGTCGCCGAGGGCGCCGGCGGCGGCAAGGCGCGTCACGCGGCCGTCCGCGAGGTCGACCCGGTAGGCCGGGTGGTGGCCGTCGTCGTCAGCGGTGAAGAAGACGGCCGAGCCGTCCGGCGCCCAGACCGGGCTCTCGGGCCACCGGTCGAGGTCGGGCGCCAGGGTGCGCTGGTCGCCGGTCGCAAGATCGACGAGAACGAGCGAGACCGCCGTGGCCTCCTCCGGGCTGCCGAACGTGGTCCGGATCGCCGCCACCGCGCGACCGTCGGGCGAAACGGCCGGCGCGTCGTACCAGGCGTCGCCGGGCGTCAGGACGCGCGAGTCGCCGGTCGCCAGGTCGAACGTGACGAGGTCCTCGCGAATCTCGGGGAGTGCACTGGCGTCGTTGCGGGCGGCGACGAGCGTCGTGCCGTCGGGGCTCAGCGCGATACCCGTCTCCTCGAATGTCAGCGTCTCGACGTCCGGCTGGACGTCACGCGGCGCCGGGAGGGGCGCCTCCGGGTCGGCGGACAGCGCAGCGGCAAGGAGGCGGCGACGGCGCGGAGCGAGCCAATGGTCCCAGTGGCGGACCGGGTAGTCGTCCTCGAAGAGGAGCGCCCCGACGCCGGCCTCCTTGCGGGCCTTGCCGCGCTCGGCGTCGGCGGCGAAGTCGGCGGCACCGGGGAACATCCCCGCCCCGAAGGCGACGACCGCGGCGTGGCGCGAAGTCGCCAGGCCGTCGACCCCGCCCTCGGGAGCCGCGAGGAGGCGCGCCTCGCCGCCGCCGGGGGGCAGGAGCCACAGGGCATGGACCTTCCGGTCCGGGTCCGGCTTCGCGTCAGGATCCGGACGGCTCGAGGTGAACAGCAGCGAGCCGTCGGGGAGGAATGCCGCGCCGCCGGCCTCGCCGGCCGCCGAGCGGGTGAGACGCCGCGGCGGCGCGACCGCGGCCGGGTCAACCTGCCAGAGCGCCGAGCGCATCTTCTTGCCCTCCGGGTCCGGCCCGTCCACGGCGACGACGAGGCGGCGGCCGTCCGGGCTGAGCCGAAGGGACGACAGGCGGGTGAGGGCCAACATGCGGTCGAAATCGAACGGGTCACTCATGCCGGGCATGATCGCACCGCCGGGCCGCTGCGTGGGCGGCCTGGCAGGAGGAGAACGAGCGTCCGCGGAATCGAGTCCCCAAGGAGCATATGCAGGTATTGGGCGTGGCTGCGCTGCTCATGTCTAGTAAACTGCCCGTTGACAATCCCCTTCCTTGACGGTGGTGCTCCAGTGCGCAGGCGCGGGGTTTCGATGAGGCGGGCTGCCGGGTCCGCGGGACTGCTCGTTGTCCTGATTGCGATCCTGGGAGCCTGCGGCACGACGACATCCGCGACGCCGGGGAGCGGGGCGACGCCGACCGCCAGCGTCACACCCGCCGCCAGCGCCACGCCCGCCAGGCGGGACCTCATTCTCGCCACCACCACGTCGACACAGGACTCCGGGTTGCTGGATCTCCTCGTGCCCGACTTCGGGGCGCGGACCGGCTACCTCGTGAAGACCGTCGCGGTGGGCAGCGGGCAGGCGCTCAAGATGGGCCAGGATGGAAACGCAGACGTGCTCCTCGTGCACTCACCGGCGGCCGAGGTGACCTTCATGGACGCGGGGTACGGGGTGGACCGGCGCCTCGTCATGCACAACGACTTCGTGATCGTCGGGCCGAGCGGAGACCCGGCCGGTATCAAGGGAACCGGGGGCGCGTCCGAGGCCCTCGCGAAGATCGCCGGGGCGCAGGCGACATTCGTCTCGCGGGGCGACGATTCGGGCACCAACAAGGCCGAGCTGGCCCTCTGGAAGAAGGCCGCGGTCACTCCGGCCGGCGCCTGGTACATCGAGTCGGGCCAGGGCATGGGAACCACGCTGCAGATCGCGGCCGAGAAGGCCGGCTACACGCTGACCGACCGCGCCACGTACCTCGCGCAGAAGGACGCGTTGCGCCTCGAGATCCTCGTGGAGGGCGATGCAGCGCTCCTCAACGTCTACCATGTCGTCTCGGTGAACCCGGCGAAGTGGCCCTCCGTCAACACCGCAGGAGCCCGGGCCTTCGCCGACTACCTGACCTCCGCCGAGGGCCAGGCGCTGGTCGGCGGCTTCGGTGTCAGCCAGTTCGGCCAGCAGCTCTTCATCCCGGACGCCGGCAAGAGCGAGGACGAGCTCGCCCCGAAGCCGTAGGCACGCGGGAACCAGGGTACGGGGCATCCACCAGCCAGGAGAGCAGAGCAGGCCGTGGACATCTTCGCCGGCAGCGACCTCCTGGAGGTCACGCTGCTCTCGCTCGTCGTGTCGGGCCTGGCGACCGCGATCAGCCTGGCCATCGGCCTGCCACTGGGCACTTGGCTGGCCCTCGCGCGCTTCCGGAGTCGGGGGCTCACGCTCAGCCTCGTCAATACCGGGATGGCGCTTCCGCCAGTCGTCGTCGGGCTCTTCGTCGCCATGCTGCTCTGGCGAAGCGGGCCCCTCGGCGGGTTGAGCCTCATGTACACGCCGGGTGCGATGGTGATCGCGGAGGTGATCATCGCCACCCCGGTCATGCTTGGCCTGACGGTCGCCGCGCTCGGGCAGCTCGACCCGCGGCTTCGCCTGCAGCTCCTTGGGCTGGGCGCCTCGCGCTGGCAGGCGACCTGGTGGCTCTGGCGCGAGGCGCGCCTCCCGCTGCTGGCCGCGCTCATGGCCGCCTTCGGTGCCGTGATCTCCGAGGTCGGCGCGGCGATGATGGTCGGGGGCAACATCCGGCACGAGACGCGGGTCCTCACCACGTCGATCGTGCTCGAGACAGGCAAGGGCGAGTTCGGGGCGGCCATCGCCCTTGGCGTGGTCCTGCTCGCCCTGGCGTTCCTCGTGAACGCCGTCCTGACCCGGGCCCAGCACCGCGGCCCGCAGCCGTAGCCGGAGCCGCGGACGCCCAATGCGATGACCAATCCCCGTCCCGCGGATCCGCTCCTCGAGGTCGAGGATCTCGTGGTGGTGCGGGGCGCGCGTCCCGTCCTCGAGATCGATCATCTCGCGGTCGTCCGGGGCGAGACGCTGGTCGTGGTCGGCCCGAACGGGGCCGGCAAGAGCACGCTCCTGCTGGCACTCGCCCGCCTCCTTCGCCCGGAGCGGGGCCGGGTGGCCTTCCGGGACTCCTTCGGCGAGCGCGACGACGACCTGGCGCACCGGCGCCGGATCGGCCTCGTGCTGCCCGACCCGATCCTGCTTGATGCGTCGGTCTTCGACAACGTTGCCTCCGGCCTTCGTTTCCGCGGCGTGCCGCGCGAAGAGGTTCGCGTCCGCGTGGCGGACTGGCTCGGGCGCCTGGGGATCGGGCACCTGCGCGACCGACAGGCGCGCCAGATCTCGAGCGGCGAGGCACAGCGCGTGAGCCTGGCTCGCGCGCTGGTCGTCGAACCGGACCTGCTCCTGCTCGATGAGCCCTTAGCATCCGTGGACGCCATGACGCGGGCCCTGCTCCTCGGCGACCTCGAGAATCTCCTGCGGGCAACACCGGTGGCTTGCGTCGCCGTCACCCATGACCTCGACGAGGCGGTGCGCCTCGGCGATCGCGCGGCGGTGCTGCTCGAGGGCCGGCTGCGCCAGTGCGATCGCCCCGAGCGGGTGTTGGCCGCCCCCGTTGATGGTGACGTGGCCGCGTTCGTCGGGGTGGAGACCCGGGTGCACGGCAGGGTCGTGGATGCGCGCGACGGGCTCGCCATGGTCGAGGCGGCGGGCCACCATCTCGAGGCCGTCTCGTCGGTCGGGCCCGGTCGGGCGGTCCTCTTCTGCGTGCGCCCCGAGGACGTCACCCTCTGGTCCGGCGATCACCCGGGTGACCTGCACGACGTCATCGGTTCGGGAGACCGGCCAGGCTCGGGCGCCGCCCTCTCGAGTGCGCGGAACCGGCTGCCCGGGCGGGTCTCGCGCGTCACGCCCAGTGGGCCGCTCGTGCGCGTGAGCGTGGATTGTGGCGTCCCGCTGGTCGCACTGATCACGCGAGCGTCCGCGGACGAGATGGGCCTGGCCGTGGGGCGGCCGGTCGTGGCGACGTTCAAGGCCAGCGCGGCACACCTCATCCCGATCGCGAAGGATCAGGACCGCCAGGAGTGACCGTGAGGCAGGCCTCGCGATCGACGTCGCGCGTCCGTCGTCCGCCGGACGGCGTCCGCCTCTGGGACAATGGGCTCCGGTCTGCCCTGGGACGGGATTGCGCGGCGCAGCCGGTGATCCTCCGACCCGCGACCGAAGACGACGGAGTCTGTTGATGAGCCACGGGACCAACGGATCGATCCTGCGGGTCGACCTCACCGCCGGGTCGATCTCCACCGAGTCCTTCGACGAGGGCTTCTACCGCCGCTACCCCGGCGGCAAGGCGCTCGCGGCCTACCACCTGCTGCGCGAGTTCCGGCCGGGCGGCGATCCGCTGGGCCCGGAGAACCTCCTGGTCCTCGCGACCGGCCTGCTCACCGGTGCCCCGATCTCGACCGCGACGCGCTTCAACGTCATCGCCCGCTCGCCCCTGACCGGCGGGTTCGGCGAGTCGGAGGCCGGCGGCTACTGGGGACCCGAGCTCAAGATGGCCGGCCTCGACGCCATCATCATCACCGGCCGATCGCCCGATCCCGTCTACCTCTGGGTGAAGGACGGCACGGCGGAGATCCGCGACGCGCGGCACCTCTGGGGTCAGGACCCGCCGACGGTCCAGGCCGCCATCCGCGAGGAGCTCGGCGACCGCCTGGTCCGGGTCCTGCAGATCGGGCGCGCCGGGGAGAACCTGGTGCGCTACGCCATGATCATGAACGAGCTGCGCCACTACAACGGGCGGACCGGCATGGGCGCGGTGATGGGCTCGAAGAACCTCCGCGCCGTGGCCGTGCGGGGGAGCCGCCGCTACGCCGACCTGGCCCACGACCCGGCGACCCTGGCCGAGCTCGGCAGGCGCCTGGCGAAGCAGATCCCCGAGCACCCCCAGAGCTGGGACCTGCGCACGAAGGGCACGCCGGGGCTGACCGACGCCATGAACGCCGGCGGGATCCTGCCCACCCGCAACTTCCGGCAGGGCGCCTTCGAGCGCGTCGACGAGATCAGCTTCGCGGCCTACCTGGAGCTGCGCAGCGGAACCCGCTCCTGTTACGCCTGCGCCGTGCGCTGCAAGCCGGAGATGGCGTTCAGCGACCGGCACACCGTCACCGACACGTACGACGGGCCCGAATACGAGGCCATCGCCGGCTTCGGATCCGATTGCGCGGTCGGGGACCTGCAGGCCGTCGCCCGGGCGAACGAGCTGTGCAACGAACTGGGCCTCGACGTCATCTCGACGGCCGGGACCATCGCCTTCGCCATGGAGTGCTTCGAGCACGGCCTCATCGGTCCGGGCGACACCGACGGCCTCGAGCTGCGCTTCGGAAACGCCGATGCGGTGCTGGAGCTGGTCGTCCGCATCGCCGACCGGAGCGGGTTCGGCGAGCTGCTGGCCCAGGGCTCGCGGCGAGCGGCCGAGGCGATCGGGGGCGACGCCCCGTCCTTCGCCATGCACGTCAAGGGCCAGGAGCTCCCGATGCACGAGCCCCGGGGCAAGGTGGGGGTGGGGCTGGGCTACGCCACGAACGAGGCCGGCGCCGATCACCTGGTGGGCTTCCACGACCCGCTCTTCGTGAAGGCGGACTCGGTGCCGTTCCGGTCCGTCGCCGACCTCGGCATCAGCGAGCCGACCGGGGTGCTCGACCTCGGCGAGAAGAAGGTCCGGATCTGGTACACCAGCGAGCGCTGGAACAGCGCCGAGAAGGTCCTGGGCCTCTGCTTCTTCGGCCCCGCCCCGCGGTCGCTCATCCAGGTGGCCGACGTGCTGACGGCCGTGCGGGCCGCGACGGGCTGGGACGTGACGGCCGACGAGCTTCTGGAGGTCGGCGAGCGGGCCGTCGCCATGGCCCGCGTCTTCAACGTGCGGGAGGGGTTCACCCGTGCCGACGACCGGCTCCCGGACCGGCTCTTCACCCCGCTCGAGAACGGCGCGCTCGCGGGCACGGCGATCGCGCGCGACGAATTCGAGGAGGCCCTCACGAACCTCTACCTGCTCAAGGGCTGGGACCCCACGACGGGCGCTCCGACCGAGGGGCGCCTCCGGGCGCTCGGACTCGAGTGGACCGCTGACGCGACGGTCGCCGCTGGCGTGACCGGAGGCGAGGGCGCTTCGGCCGATCCGGGTCGCTGATGGAGGTCCACCTGGGCGGCCACCTTGCCTTCTACGATCGAGAGAAGCGGTCGCGGTTCGAGGTGCACCTGGAGGCCGAGACGGCGCTCCTTGACCTGGTCCGCGAGCTGGGAGTCCCGGAGGCGGAGATCGCCCTCGCGGCAGTCAACCGGACGGTCGTCTCGCTCTCCGAGGCATGGGTGGGAGACGGCGACCGCCTCGACCTCTACCCGCCGATGAGCGGCGGGGCCTAGTCCCGGAGCTCCCAGACGACCACGTCGGCCCCGGCGGGGAGCGACGCGGGGACGAAGGCAAGCCCGTTGGCCGCCGCGAGCGACCAGAGCATGTACGAGTCCTGCCCGCCCGATGACCGGGCGAGGAGCCCGTTCGGTCGGGTGGGGTCGGGTTCGAGGACGACGCGGGCGAGGGTCAGCCGGCCGGACGACCCCTCCAATGGCTCGACAAGACGGGCGAGACGGACCGGGCGATCGAAGAGCCGGGCGTGGCCGGCCAGCGCGCGCAGCAGGGGCCGGACGAAGAGCTCGAACGTGACGAAGACGCTCACGGGGTTCCCGGGGAGCCCGAAGAGCGCCACGTCGCGCGCCCCCGAGCGGGCCCGGGCGAAGGCGAACGGACGCCCGGGCTTGATCGCCACCCGCCAGAGGGACATCGTCCCCAGCGTCGAGAAGGCAGGCTTCACGTGGTCGTGCGCCCCCACCGAGACGCCTCCGCTGAGCACCACGACGTCGGCCCATGACAGCGCCTCCTCGAGGAGCCCGAGCAGCTTCGGGAGAGTGTCGGGCGCGATCCCCAGCCTGCGCACGTCGGCGCCGGCCGCCCGCGCCTGGGCCGCAAGTGCCGGTCCGTTGCTGTCGTAGATCTGGGCCGGTCCGAGCGGCTCGCCGAGAGGGACCAGCTCGTCGCCGGTCGAGAGGACCGCCACGCGGGGCCGACGGTGAACCTCGACTGCCATGGTGCCCGTGGCGCCGAGCAGGGCAACGGCCGCGGAACCGATCGTGAACCCGCTCGGAAGGAGCGGCGCTCCGGCGGGGACGTCGCTGCCGGCGCGGCGGATGTTGGCTCCCACGACCGGGGCCGTGCGGATGCCCACCTCCTTCGGGAGCACGGTCTGGCCGGGTTGGGCGTCGGTGTCCTCGACCGGCACCACCGCATCGGCGCCCGCGGGCACCATCGCTCCCGTCATGATCCGCAGCGCCGACCCTGGTTCCACGGCAACGTCCGCCGGCCCGCCGGCGGGGATCTCGCCGAGGATGCGCAGGATCACCGGCGCGGCGACACTCGCCGCGGCCAGGTCTGCGCTGCGCACCGCGAACCCATCCATGGCGCTGTTGTCCCACGGCGGAACCGTCAACGCCGACGTGACCGGGCGGGCCAGGACCCGGCCGACGGCGTCCTCCAGGCTGACGCTCTCGGCGGCAAGCGGCGTCACGCCCCGGAGGACGCGCTCCTGGGCCTCCTCGAGCGGGATCAGCGGGGGCAGGCCGACGCTGGTCATAGGCGCGCGCCGTCGTGGAGGGTTGGGGCCTCGGTCGGGGCGGAGCCGCGCGCCTCGCGGACCCAGCCGAGGAAGGTCCGGGTCCGCCCGGCGATCTCGGCTCGATCGCGCCGGGCGACGAGGTCCGCGGGGTAGAGGTGGCCGCCCACGCCGAGGGCGGCGACGCCCGCGGCAATCCACGCCCGGGTGGCCTCCTCGGTCGCCAGGACGTTCGTCGGCATCACCTTGGAGCCGGGGCTGGGCGCGAGGAAGCTCCGCACGAACGCCGGCCCGTCGTAGGCGGCAGCCGGGAAGAGCTTGACGATCTCGCAGCCGAGCTCCTCGGCCGCGGCGATCTCCGTGGCCGTCCCGCAGCCGGGGACGTAGACGACGCGCCGGCGGTTGCAGAGCCGGGCGACCTCCTCGCTGTACGACTGGCCGACGACGAAGCGGGCCCCGGCGGCGATGAAGAGGGCCGCCGTCGGCGCGTCGATGATCGTGCCAGCGCCCAGGATCACGTCGGGAAGCTCGGCGGCGACCCGGCGCGAGAGGGCGAGGAACGTCTCGTACGCGAAGTCGCCCCGGTTCGTGAACTCCACGGCGCGGGCGCCTCCCTCGGCGCACCCGGCCACCATGTCGAACGCCGTCATGGGATCCGGCGCGGTGAAGATGGGGACCGCGCCGGGCTCGAGGATCGCGCGAAGGACCGTGAGGCGATCGGGGGCGGGCATCAGCGGGCGACTCCTCGGCGGCGGGTGCGTGGGCAACGGGTTCGGCGGATCGGCGGCGGGTGCGGCCGCGCGGGCGACCCCGGCCATGGTGCCGGAATCGGGGCCGTCGCGCACAATCGTCGCGATGGACCTCCTTCCGATCAACACCGTCGACCTCATCGTGCTCGTCCTGGCGATCGTGGCGGCCGTGATCGGCTTCCGGTCCGGCGCGATCCCCCAGGTCCTGGGGCTCGCCGCGGCGGGCGCCGCCGTCGCCCTGATCGTGGCGTTCGCGCCGCAGCTCACCGGCGCCCTGGCCGGGGTGGAGCAGCCTGCTCGTGCGTTCGTGGCGATCGGGGGCGCGTTCCTGGTCGTGGCCATGGCCCAGGCGATCGGCTCCGGCGTGGGGGCCATGCTGCGCATCCAGCTGCTGGGAGGCATCGGGGGCGGGGTCGACAGTGCTCTCGGGGCGGTGCTCGGGGCAGCCCAGGTGGTCCTCGTCACCTGGCTGGTGGGCGGCCTGCTCGCCACCAGCTCCCTCCCGGTGGTCGCGGGCATGGCCGGGCGGTCGATCGCCGTCCGCTGGCTCCTCGAGGTGCTCCCGCCGCCCGGCGACGTGATCGGCGAGGTCGGCGCGATCCTCGACGGGAGTGGCCTGCCCCGGGTCTTCAGCGGCCTGGAGCCGCTGCCGGCCGCCCCGATCGACCTCCCCGCGGCGGCCGAGGCCGGGGCGATCGCGGCCCGCGCCCTCGGGAGCACCGTGCGGGTGGAGGCACAGGCCTGCGGCGCCACCTTCACGGGGGCGGCCTTCTCGGTCGCGGACGGCTACTTCGTCACGAACGCCCACGTCGTGGCCGGGTCCGAACGAGTCACCCTCCGCGGCGTGGCGGGGTCGGGACGCGGGACGGTGGTCCTCTTCGATCCGGACCTCGACATTGCCGTCGTGCGCGCCAGCGCACTGCACCTGCCGGCGCTCGTGCTCGCCCCGGAGGCGCCTGCGCGGGGCGCCATCGGGGCGGCGCTGGGCTACCCGAACGGCGCGGGTCTCACCGCGCTCCCGGCGGCGGTCACGGCCCGGGTCCGGGCGCGCGGCCGCGACATCTACGGCGAGGCCCCGATTGTCCGTGACGTCCTGGAGCTGCGCGCCGCGATTGAGCCCGGCGCGAGCGGCGGCCCGCTCGTCCTCCCCAACGGCATGGTGGGCGGCGTGGTGTTCGCCGAGTCCCGGACCGACGAGACCGTGGGCTACGCGCTGGACCCGGCGGCCGTTGCCGTGGCGATCCTGCCCGGCCTCGGGGAGACCGACCCGGCCGACACGGGACCCTGCATCCGGTAGCGCCCGGCGCCGACCGCGTGCCCCCGACCGCCGTTCCGTACACTTCGCCACGCCACGCCGCCCGCCCGACCCGAGGACTCCCACGATGCCCGACCGCGCCCTCCCCTACGACCAGCCGAGTCACCCGGCCAAGCGCCACTCGGCGCGCCTGACCGACGGGCCCGACCGGGCGCCCGCCCGGGCGATGCTCAAGGCGATCGGCTTCACCGACGAGGACCTCGCCCGGCCGATCGTCGGCGTCGCCACGTCGTGGATCGAGACGATGCCCTGCAACTACAACCAGCGACGCCTCGCCGAGTTCGTCAAGGAGGGAATCCGGGCGGCCGGCGGGACCCCCATGGAGTTCGGGACGATCGCCGTCAGCGACGGCGTCAGCATGGGCACCGAGGGCATGAAGGCCTCGCTCGTCTCGCGCGAGGTGATCGCCGATTCGATCGAGACCGTCGTCCGGGGCCACCTCTTCGACGGCCTCGTCTGCCTGGTCGGCTGCGACAAGACGATCCCGGCCGCGGCGATGGCCCTGGCCCGTCTCGACATCCCCGGGCTGGTCCTCTACAACGGCACGATCTACCCGGGCGTCTACAAGGGGAAGAACGCCGACATCGTGACGGTCTTCGAGGCGGTCGGCGCCTACCGGGCCGGCACGATCACGCTCGACGAGCTCTACGAGATCGAGAGCGCTTCGTGCCCGGGCGCGGGTGCCTGTGGTGGCCAGTACACGGCGAACACGATGAGCACCGTGCTGGAGTTCATCGGGCTCTCGCCGGCCGGCCTCAACGGGATCCCGGCCGAGGACCCGGCCAAGGACGCGGCGGCGCGCCGCTGCGGCGAGCTGGTCATGGACCTGGTGACCCGCGACGTGCGCCCCTCGGCGATCCTCGACCGGCGCGCCCTCGAGAACGGGATCGCCTCGGTCGCGGCCACCGGCGGCTCGACGAACGCCGTGCTTCACCTCCTGGCGCTCGCCCGCGAGGCCTCCATCCAGCTGGAGATCGACGACTTCAGCCGGATCGCCGACCGGACGCCGATCGTGGCCGACATGAAGCCGGGCGGCCGCTTCTCCGCCTCCGAGATGCACGACGCCGGCGGCGTGGCCCTCGTGATGCGCGAGCTCCTGAAGCGCGGCCTCCTCCACGGCGACGCGCCGACGGTCGACGGGCGGACGATCGCCGAGATCGCGGCGGCCGTGGTCGAGACTCCCGGCCAGCAGGTCGTCGTGCCGATCGAGACGCCGCTCAAGGCAAGCGGCGGCCTGACGATCCTGCGCGGCACGCTGGCACCCGAGGGCTGCGTCATAAAGCTGGCCGGCCACGAGCGGCGCCATCATCGCGGGCCCGCCCGGGTCTTCGATTCGGAGAACGCCTGCTTCGACGCCGTAGCGGCGGGGTCGATCGCCCGCGGCGACGTCATCGTCATCCGCTACGAGGGCCCGGTCGGCGGTCCCGGGATGCAGGAGATGCTCTCGGTCACGGCCGCGCTCGTGGGCGAGGGTCTCGGCGAGCACGTCGCGCTGCTCACGGACGGCCGCTTCAGTGGCGGGACCCACGGGCTGATGATCGGCCACGTGGCACCCGAGGCGGCGCTCGGCGGCCCGATCGCGTTCGTCGCCGACGGCGACGAGATCGAGATCGATGTCGACCGCAAGGCGCTGGACCTCCTGGTGGCGGAGGACGTCCTGGCTGCGCGCCGCGCCGCGTGGACCCCGCCGGCGCCGCGCTACCCGGGCGGCGTCTTCGCCAAGTACGCCGCGCTCGTCTCGTCGGCGTCCGACGGCGCGATCACGACGGGCGCCCGGATGCGGGCCAGCCTCCCGAACTCCGGTTCGTGAAGGCGGTCGCCGGGCGCGTCACGTTCGGCTTCAAGACCTCGCCCCAGCACGTGTCGTTCGCGACCCTCGACGAGACGTGGGCCGCAGCGGCCGAGCTGCCTGTCTTCACGGCCGCCTGGATGAACGACCACCTCTCCGACCCGGCGGCGGAGGCCGGCGGCCCGAGCTTCGAGGCGCTCACGCTCATGGCCGCCCTCGCCCACCGGGTGCCTGGCGTGTGGCTGGGCCATTCGGTGCTGGCGAACACGTTCCGCCACCCTGCCCTCCTCGCGAAGGCGGCCACGACGATGGGCCACGTCACGGGCGGCCGGTTCATCGTGGGGCTGGGCATGGGCTGGCACGCCTGGGAGCACGAGGCCTTCGGGGTCCCGCTCCCTGCGCCGCCGGAGCGTTTCGAGCGGCTCGTGTCCACCGTCCGGGTGCTCCGGGCGCTCGGATCTCCGGCGGCCGCCGCGGCGCCGGGCGTGACGCTCGACGACGCCTTCACATCTCTCCGGGGCGCCACGAACGAGCCGCCCCCGCTCACGCCCGGCGGTTCGCCGATCTTCCTCGGCGGCCAGGGCCCGCGCGGGCTCCGGCTGGCCGGTGAGGCGGGCGACGGCTGGTTCATCCCGTCGATCCCTTCACGGGACCGGAGGTGTTCGCCGAGCGGCGCGCGGCGATCCTCCGGTCGATGGAGGCCGCCGGGCGCGATCCGGCCGGCTTCCAGTTCGTCGCCCAGGTGGGCGCCGGCGGCGACGCGGCGGCTCGCGCGGAGGCGCGGGAGCTCGCGCTCGCGTATGCCCGGGCCGGCGCGACGCACGTCAGCGTCGCGGTGCCGTC
>CAZVPS010000029.1:0-15893 GCA_964629105.1 uncultured Anaerolineaceae bacterium | reverse complement strand
AGGAGGGTCGTCTTCCCCGAGCCGGCCGGGGCGACGACGAGGGTCAGGCGGTGCTGCCAGAGTCGCGGAACCAGCTGGTCCAGGCGCTCGCGGGCGAGCCAGCGGACGCGCGGCGCGCGCACCTTGGCGGGGACGATCCCCGCCGCGGCGCCGCCCGTTGACGGCTCGCCGATCCGGCGCGCGTCTGCCGGCTCCATCCGCATCTGGCGCTACGGACCCCCTCCCGCAGGCCGGGTTGCCCGTTGCCCCGGCGAACCTGCATTCTGGCCCTTCCGGGCACCGGGGTCCAGTCGCATTTCCACGAACCGGGAGGCCCGGCGGATCGATCAGCCGGGGTGCGAGCGAAGCCCGCGCAGGCGCTCCAGCAGGGCCTCGGGGTGGGCGTCGTGAACGCCTGCCTCCTCGAGGAGCCGATCCGGGCGGTGGGAGACCATCACGAACTCGCGCTCGAAGGCGGTCCGCTCGGGCGCGGCCCCCATGATCACGACCGGCGCCCGGTCCCCGAGCTCGTGGAGGATGCGCAGAAAGAAGGACGGCGCATCGGCGCGGCCGCCGCGCCGCGGCACCCGGGCGATCTCGTCGCGCCCATCCGGCCGGGTCCGGGCGACGACGGCCTCGGTGGCGGCGAGGAGGACCACCGCCCCTCCCAGGCGCCCATGGGGCATCGTCGCCGGTGTCGGGCCGGTGGCGCCCGGGCTCGTGGTCCGTTCGCCGGGACTCGGTGCGTGCCCGGCGCCGGGGACGGGCGCCGCAGGCGAGTGAGTCGATCGGCCGTGCATCAGGACACCTCCACGACGCCATGGTGGGGGAGCGGGCCCGCGCGCTCGACGGCCGTTCGGATCGGTTACCCGCGCCGAAGGTCACCGGAACCGGCCGCGGCACGGTACCGTCTGGAGGCCATGAACCACCGTCGCCGCCGTCCGGGGCTCCTCGGACCGCTCCCCGCACTGCTCGTTGCCGTCATGGTCGCGGGATGCGGCGCGGCGGCGAGCTCCCCGTCGATGACTCCGTCGGCGACGCTTGCCGGCCCGCCAGGAGCGGCGCCCCTCGCGGAGGCGGATGCGGTCGCGCTGGTGCTCGCGCAGGATCCCCGCTTCGCCGGCGTTCGGCCCCCGGACCCGAACCTCATCGGCCAGTCCGCCTGGTACGAGGTGGCGCCGGCCCTGGTCGGCTGGCGCGTCACGGTGACGATCGGTTGGGGCGACTGCCAGGCCGGCTGCATCAGCCGCCACCTGTGGGTCTACGACGTCGACCCCTCCGGAGCGGTGACCCTGGTCGAGGAGCGGGGCGACCCGCTCGAGGGCGGGTCGGGTGAGGGGTCGGGCTCGGGCGAATCCGGCGGCGGGGGCGAGGCCAGCCCGCCCATGGTCATCCCCGCGGAGGGCGGGCCGTGGATCGCCGGGCGGGCGGTCGCCGGGCCGGTCTGTCCGGTGGAGCAGGTTCCCCCTGATCCCGCCTGTGCCGACCGGCCGGTCGCGGGCGCGGTGATCGTCGTCCGGGGCGCGGACGGCGCCGAGGTCGCACGCACGACGACCGCCGCCGACGGCACCTTCCTCGTCGGCGTTTCCGGCGGCGGCAGCTGGACGATCGAGCCGCAGCCCGTCGAGGGGCTGCTGGGCACCGCGCCGGCCGTCGTGGTCCAGGTTCCCGACGCCCCGTCGTCCTGGGTGACGGCGGACGTCGCCTACGACACCGGCATCCGGTAGACGGCTCCGGCGGGTACCGGGTCCGGGACGGGAGGAACGTCGTCCACCGGATGGTCGACGCGCCGTGGGCGGCCCCGTCCCCGTGAGGCGGCTCGACTAGACTCGACGGCGATGGCCCTGGTCCGGACCCAGGCGCTTTCCTTCCGCTATCCCGGCGGCGGGGGCGGCGTTCTCGCGCTCGACGACCTGACCGTCGCGATCGAGCCCGGCATCGTGGGCCTCGTTGGGGCGAACGGGGCCGGCAAGAGCACGCTCCTCCGGATCCTCCTGGGGCTCCTCGCGCCGACCGCGGGATCGGCGGCCGTCTTCGACCTCGACGTGCGGCGCGACGGCCCGCGGATCCGCGAGCAGGTCGGCTACATGCCGGAGCACGACGTCCTCCCGCCCGACGTCTCCGCCACGGACCTGGTCACGCACCTCGCCGAGATGTCGGGCCTGCCCCGCACGGCGGCGCGCGAACGGGCCGCGGAGGTCCTCCGCCACGTCGGCCTCTTCGAGGAGCGCTACCGCGCGATCGGCGGCTACTCCACGGGCATGAAGCAGCGCGTGAAGCTCGCCCAGGCGCTGGTGCACGACCCGCGGCTCCTCCTGCTCGACGAGCCCACGAACGGCCTCGACCCGGCCGGCCGCGACGAGATGCTGGACCTGGTCCGGCGGACCGGCACCGAGTTCGGCATGGCCGTCATCGTGAGCTCGCACCTGCTCGGCGAGATTGAGCGGGTGTGCGACCACGTCGTCGCCATCGACGCCGGCCGCCTCCTCCGGGACGCCCCGCTGGCCAGCTTCACGGCGCGGACCGGGACGCTGGTCGTCGAGCTGGACGAGGGGGCCGACGGGGTCGCCGCCGACCTCGTCGCGGCGGGGGTGGACGCCCGGGTGGACGGCCCGCGGCGCGTCCTGGTGGTCGTCGTCGACGAGCGCCCGTTCGACCTCATCCGCGACGCCGTTGCCACGCGCGGGCTCGCGCTCACCCGCCTGGAGCCGGCGCGCCACCGGGTCGAGGATCTCTTCCGCGACGCAACGGAGGGAGGCGCCCGTGGCGACGCCGCCTGACGTCCTGTCCGGCTCCGCCACGGGGAGCATCTATGACCTCGGCTACCGTCGCTACGACGGGCCCCGGCTGGGCCGGCGCCACGCGGTCTGGGCGCTCTTCGTCCACGGCCTCCGGGCCGCATTCGGGCTCGGGCGGAGCGGCCGCGCCAAGATCGCCCCGCTGGCCCTCGGCGGCCTGATCTCGCTGCCGGCCGTGGTGAGCGTCGGGTTCGGCGCCCTCGCGGGCGGCGCCGGCGCGGAGTTCAACCCGATCACGCTGGAGGGCTATCTCCCGTTCGCCCAGACGCTGCTCGTCTTCTTCGTGGCCGCCCAGGCCCCCGAGCTCCTCGTCCGCGACCAGCGTCACCGCGTGCTGACGCTCTACTTCAGCCGGGCCCTCGAGCGGGCGGACTACGTGCTTGCCAAGTACCTCGCCCTGCTGGCGGCGGTCGCGCTCGTGTTCGTCCTGCCGCAGGTCATCCTGCTCCTAGGCATGCTGTTCGCGACGCCCAGCCTGACCGATGGGCTGGCACGCGTGGTGCCCGTCCTCTGGCCGGTGGTCGGCCGGACCATCGCGGTCGCCGCGCTCCTCGCCGGCGTCGGGCTGGCGGCCAGCGCCTTCACCGTGCGCCGTCCGTTCGCCGCCGGCACGATCATCGCGGCCTTCCTGGTCCTCAGCGGCGTCGTCACGGTCCTCGTCAACCGGGTCGGGCTCGACGGCCCGCTGGCCCTCGTGGCGCTTGCCGACCCCTTCGCGCTCATGGACGGGGTCTCCGCCCTGCTCTTCGGCGTGGAGCCGAACATGCCGGCCATCCTCCGCTCGGATCTCCCGGTCTGGCTCTTCGCGGCCAGCGCCGTCGTGGTCTCCGTCGCCGCGTTCGGGCTGCTCCTCCTGCGCTACCGGCGGATCGCGGCATGACCGGCGTCCTCGTCGAGCTCACGGATGTCTCGCGCTGGTACGGCAACGTCGTCGCCGTGAACGGAGTCGGCTTCTCCCTCGGGGCCGGCGTGACGGGCCTGCTGGGCCCCAACGGGGCAGGGAAGTCGACGCTGCTCCACATGATCGCGGGGCTCCTGCGGCCGTCGGCGGGCACCGTCACCGTCGATGGTCGGGCCACGTACGGCGATCCGGAGGTCTTCCGGCGGGTCGGGCTGGTTCCCGAGCGGGAGGCCGTCTTCGGATTCCTGACCGGCCGCGCGTTCGTCCGCCTCAACGCCGACCTGCAGGGGGTCCCGGCAGCCGCCGACGCGGTCGAGCGCGCCCTCGCGACGGTCGAGCTGACGGGCGCTGCCGACCGCGAGCTCGCGACCTACTCGAAGGGGATGCGCCAGCGCGCCAAGGTGGCCGCGGCGCTCGTCCACGACCCGGCCGTCCTGGTCCTCGACGAGCCCTTCAACGGCATGGATCCGCGCCAGCGACTCCACATGATGGACCTGCTCCGCGACCTGGCCCGCGAGGGCCGGACGATCGTCTTCTCCTCCCACATCCTGGAGGAGGTGGAGCGGGTCGCCGAACGCGTCCTCGTCGTGGTCGCGGGGCGGCTCGCGGCGTCCGGCGACTTCCGGGAGATCCGCCGCCTGATGACCGACCGGCCCCACGCGTTCCGGCTGCGGACGTCCGACGACCGTGCGCTGGCGGCCGCGATCGTGGCCCGGCCGACCGTGGCGGGGGTGGCGCTCGAAGGCGACCGCCTGGTGGTCCACGCCGCCGACTTCGCCGCCTTCACCGGCGACCTCGCCGGGATCGCGCGCGCGGCGGGGATCTCCATCTTCGAGCTGATCCCGGCCGACGAGTCGCTCGAATCGGTCTTCGCCTACCTGGTGCGCGGGTGAGCGGGTCGCCTCCCGGCCGCCCGGCCGCGCTGGGCCCCCTGGTGCGCCTGGCGGCCGCCGGCCTGCTCGGGCGTCGCCGGTCGATCGGCGTCGTGCTCCTTGCCGCCGCCCCCGTCCTCGTGGCCGCGATCATCGCGATCGGCGGCGGCCTTGGCGACCCCGCCGTCCTGGCGTCCGACGTCTTCTCGACGATCACGCTGGGGCTCGTGATCCCGCTCGCCGCCCTGGTCTTCGGCACGGCGGCACTGGGCACCGCGATCGAGGATGGCACGATCGTCTACCTGCTCGTGAAGCCGATTCCCCGCCGCACGATGGTCCTCGCCGCCATGCTCGTCGCGACAGCTGCCACGGCCGTGCTCGCCGTCGCCACGACGCTTCTCTCGGGGCTCCTTCTCGTGGGGCTCTCGGAGCCGGGCCTCCTCGCCGGGATGGCGGTGGCCGCCCTCCTGGCCTCCCTGCTCTACGTCGTCGTCTTCGTCACCCTCTCGCTCGTCACGAGCCGGGCCCTCCTGGTGGGACTCGGGTACGTCCTCCTCTGGGAGGGGCTCGTGACCACGCTCCTCGCCGGGACGCGGATCCTCTCGATCCGGGAGTACGCCACGTCGACGATGCTCGCGCTCGCCGGGACGGCCGGCAGTGGTGGCGCGCAGGCGAGCGTCGAACTGCCCGTGGCCCTCGCGCTGTCGCTTGCCGTGGTCGTCCTCGCATTCCTGCTTGGGGCCCGGCGGCTCGGCCGGTTCGAGGTCGGCGAGGCCGGGTGACGCGCGGCGGCGCACCGCCGTCGCGCACGTGCCGGTGTCAGTGGTTGGCCACCGCCGCTCCGTCCGCGCGGAATCGCACGTGAAGTGCACACCCCGGGGCCGCCCGAGGCCTCCGATCCCCGCGTCCGACCCCGCGGCGACCACCGGCCGGGGGCACGGCGCTCGCCCTGAGCACGGAACCCCGGGTTCGGCGGCCCCGGAGCCTGCCGGGAGGGGCAGCCGACCGGTGGCGACCACGCCGCAGGGGCGCCGGCGGGTGGGGGTGTTGAGTTCACGTGCAATCCTGCAGGTGGCGGGGGGATGGGCACGGGGTCTCCGGGCGGCGCACCGCCGTCGCGCAGCGTCGCAGGGCGCACGCTTCGGCGGAACGCCCTTGATCGACGGCGGCGTCAGGAGCGTGCCCGCTCTCGTGTCTCTCTCGCCGCGTTGCCGGAGGAGTCGACGCGATCCCGGGCGCATGATCCCGTCTCATCTTCACCGGGGATCTTCAGTCAGCGCCGGCGGCGCGCCGCCGGCGCGCACGTGCCGCGAAGCCCCCGTACAATCCGGCGCGATGCCCGACCCGCGGATCCGACGCCCCAGGCACGGCGCCAGCCACGGCCGCCGACCGCGTGACGGCGCGCCCGACGGACTGGCCGCATCCGAGGCCGCGTCGGCCGAGGCCGAAGCGGCAGCCGAGGCCGCCGCCAGCGTCGCCGAAGCCGACCGGGAAGCGCCGGCAGAGGCCGCCCCCGAGGCCGCCGCCAGCGTCGCCGGGGAAGCCGCCTCGGAGACTGTCCACGAGGCCGTCCCCGAGGCAGCCCCCGAGGCCGCCGCCAGCGTCGCCGAGGCCGCCCCGGAGGCCGACCTCGAGGCAACCCCGGAAGCCGCCCCCGCGGCCGACGTCGCCGGCGACGCCGCCGGCTGGTTCCGCGACGCGCCCCTCGACGACGGTGCGCCTGCCCTCGACGCCCTGGCCGAGCCCGAGCCCGAGCCCGAGCCCGAGCCGGACGCTGAAGCGGGATCCGGGCTCGAGGACGAGACCGTCGTCCGGGTGCGTGATCGGCCCGTCATCACCGCGCTTCCGGAGTCCGCGTTGCCCGTCCCGCTGCGGCGCGGCCACCGTCTCAGGGGACTGTTGGTCGCGGTAGCGACGATCGTCGTCGTGGCGGCCGCGGGGTTCGGGGCGGGGCTGCTGCTGCCGACGATCCTGCCCGGTCCCGGCATCGCGTCCAACTCCCCGTCCCCGAGCCCGGGGGCGACGGGCCTCCCGACGGCCTCGTCCTCGCCGACGGCAGAGCCGAGCGTCGCGCCCGCCGCGACGCCGACACCGGTCCCGACGTCCACCTTGGCCCCAACGCCGGCCCCGACGGCCACGACCTACGTCGTCAAGGCCAACGACACCCTGCAGGGGATCGCCGATCGCTTCGGGGTCACGCTGGCCGCGATCGTGGAGGCGAACCAGATCGCGAACCCGAACATCATCCGGGTTGGCCAGAAGCTCGTCATCCCGCCGAAGACGCCGGCCCCCTGAGACGCGGGCGCCCGGGGCTCGGCCGTCCCCGGGGCTCGGCCGTCAGGGTCGCTCGAGCCCGTGTGCCTCCAGGAAGGCGTCGTCGGCGAGGATCTCGAGGGTCGGCCCGTCGCCCACGATCCGTCCGTCGTCCATGACGACCAGCCGGGGGAAGACCTCCGCGACCAGCCGCATGTCGTGCGTGGAGACCAGGAGCGTCTGGTCGAGCGAGCGGAGGAGGGCGATCAGCTCGCGACGCCCGCGCGGGTCGAGCCCGGCGGAGGGCTCGTCGAAGACAAGGACGCTGGGATCCATGGACAGGACGGTGGCCAGGGCCACGCGCTTGCGCTGGCCCAGCGACAGGCGATGGGGGAGCCGTCGCTCGAAGCCCGTCATGCCCACGGCGGCCAGCGCCCGCTCGACGCGGACGTGGATCTCCGCCTCCGGCACGCCCATGTGGAGCGGCCCGAAGGCGACGTCCTCGAAGACCGTGGGGCTGAAGAGCTGGTCGTCCGGGTCCTGGAAGACGAGGCCAACCTCGGCCCGGATCCGCTTGACGCTCTTGCGGTCGACCAGCGTCCCCCCGATCCGGACGGACCCGTGGGCCGGGGCGTTGATGCCGTTGAGGTGAAGCATCAGGGTGCTCTTGCCGGCGCCGTTCGGGCCGACGAGCGCGACCTTCTCGCCGCGGACGATCCGGAGGTTGACTCCCTTGAGGGCCTCGAAGCCGTCCGGGTAGACGTAGTGGAGGTGCTCCACGTCGATCCAGCGCCCGGCGACCTCCTCCGCGGGCCCCGGCTCGTCGACCGGCCGGCCGTGGAGCGCGCCCGGCGGATGCTCGTGGACGTGGACGTGGCCGTGCGGGGCCCCGTCGTCGTGCTGGTGGCCGTGCTCGTGCGGGTGAACGTGCAGGCCGTCGGGGGGCGTCGTCACCAGGTGGGCTCCGGCGTCATGGTCGAGGGAGGATGAGCTGGCCAGCCAGGGCGAGGGCCACGATGGCGGCCGCCACCACGACGAAGGCGGTCCAGTCGGTGGCCGTCAGCGCCCGGCCACCCATCGAGCGGAACTCGCCGTCGAAGCCGCGGGCCTGCATCGCCGCGTAGACCCGCTCGCTCCGCTCGTAGGAGCGCAGGAAGAGCGACCCGACCATCCCCCCAACCACACCGGCGCGCCAGCGAATGCCGCCGCCGCCCCGCCCCTCGACCACCGCCGACCGGCTCTGGCGGGCCCGGTTCAGGCGGCCGGCTTCGCCGGCCAGCACGGCCAGGTAGCGGTACATGAAGCCGATGATCGCCACCAGGAGGCGGGGCACCCTGAGCCGGCGCAGCGCCTCGACGAGGTCCGGGAACGGCGTCGTGAAGGAGAGCAGGAGCGCCGCCTGGACGCTGACCCAGCTCTTGAGGGCGATGGTCGTGAACTCGCGCAAGCCCTGCCCGCTGACCGTCAGGACGAGCGGCCCCAGGGCGATGGTGCCAAGCGGGTCGCCGGGGCGCGTGAATACCAGCGGCAGCGCTGCGAGGACGAAGGGAACGGCGAAGAACGCCGACCGGGCGAGACGAAGGGGGCCCAGGCGGGCCACGGTCGAGAGGATGACGAGGCCGAGCCAGGCGATCGCGATCGCGATGAACGACCCGACCGGCAGGAGGCTGATCGCGAGGATGACGCCGACCGTCAGGACGAACTTGGGGCGGGGATCGACCCGGTGGACGATGCTGTCGCGGGCGAGGTAACGATCGAGATTCAGCTCAGGCCGCCCTGTCCTTCCGCCGTCGCGCCAGGAGGCGCCCGAGCAGGAGCACCAGGAGAAAGATGACGACGATCCCGACGACTCCCGCGACGATCGTGGAGGCCGTGCCGTCGAGACCCGGGATCGTGTACCCCGGGAGCACCTGGAAGCCGGGGTCCTTCCCGGCCTCCTCGAAGCCCTGGTCGATGGCAACGCTGTCGAGGCCGTCCGGGTCGCCCGAGGCGAAGATCGCCGCGAGGACGGCGATGGCGCCGGCGACGGCGAGGCCGGCGACCCACCAGAACCGGGCAAGGGCGCTCTTCGGAGCGGTGTCGCGGGCGCCTGTGGCGGCGGGACTGGGGGAGCTCTCGGTCATGGCGGTCTCCTTCACGCCGTCGCGGCAACGCGCGCATCGCGCAGGCTGAAGAGGTCGGGCCGGGTCACCCTGATGAAGGCGAGCGCCGCCATCGTGATGAGCGCCTCGCCGATCCCGATCGGGACGTGGACGGTCAGCATCGCGGTGAGCGCAAGCCCCAGGTCCGTGGTGCCCGAGACCCCCAGCTGGACCGACATGGCCGTCGCGGCGGCGACGACGGAGATCCAGGCGGCGACGCCGGCCGCCGG
This sequence comes from uncultured Anaerolineaceae bacterium, assembly GCA_964629105.1. Taxonomy (GTDB): domain Bacteria; phylum Chloroflexota; class Limnocylindria; order Limnocylindrales; family CSP1-4; genus CTSoil-043. The sequence goes on along the minus strand of CAZVPS010000029.1, from coordinate 6,719 downwards.
CATCCGGCCCCGCTGCTCGCCGCCGAAAGCGGCGCACAGGGCCCGGTAGACGGCATAGCCGCCGATCGTCCCGATGATCCCCATGTTGAAGATGTTCGCGCCCATCACGACGAGCCCGCCGTCCTGGAAGACGAGGGCCTGCACGGCGACGACCGCCACCATGACGAGGGTCCCGGCCCACGGGCCCAGCAGGATCGCCGCGAGGACCCCCCCGAGCAGGTGCCCGGAGGTCCCGCCAACGACCTGGAAGTTGAACATCTGGGCCGCGAAGATGAACGCCGCCGTCACACCCATGAGCGGGATGGCCCGCTCGTCGAAGGCCTGGTTCGTCCGCTTCACCGCGTAGGCGGTCACGAGGGCCGTGACGAGCCACATCACGGTGGCGATCGGGAGACTGAGAAAGCCATCGGGAGCGTGAAGCAGCGGCGGTCCGGCCTGCCCTGCCCCGGCGGCGACGATCGATGCGAACACGAAGGTTCCCCCCTGGTGATTGCCGCGGGCGGCGCTGTCCGCACCGCGTCCCGATTGTAAGCGCGCATCGTGTCTGCTGCAACGAGTTGCAACAACGCAGAGGTGCGACCGGCCTGCCTATACTCCGTTTTGTGAGCCGATCCGGATTGCCCCCTGCCCCGCTGCCCGACGATTCGCGGGCGTGGGGGTCCGTCCGTCAGCTCCTCCGCGACCGCGGGCTGCGCTGGACGCCCCAGCGACGTGCGCTGGTTGCGGTCCTGGCCGAGACCGAGGGGCACGTCACGGGCGCCGACCTCGTCGAGCGCTGCCGGCAGCGCGATCCGGCGACGATCCCTTCGACGGTCTACCGGACCCTGGACGTCCTCGAGGAGCTCGGGATCGTCCGCCACGGCCACGGCCCGAACGGCCGCGAGGAGTACCACGTCCTGCCCGTGGCGGTGCATGGCCACCTGCACTGCAAGATCTGCGGGGCGAGCTGGGAGATCGGCACGGCCGAGGCCGCCGCGGTCGTCGCGTCGCTCGACGCCGAGCGCGGCTTCGAGGTCGACCTCTCGCACGTCACGATCGTCGGCCGCTGCCGCGACTGCCGCGGCTGACCCGAATCGGGCGGGTGGTGGGCCGAGTCTCAGCCCTCGGGCGTCGGGACCCCCAGGACGTTGAAGCCCCCGTCGACGTGGACGGTCTCGCCGGTGACCTGACGGGAGAGATCGCTGGCCAGCCAGACCGCTGCCCCGGCGACATCCTCGATCGTGATGTTCGAGCGCAGCGGGGCCACGTCGCGAAACGAGCCGTAGAGCGTCCTGAATCCGGCGATCCCCTGCGCGGCGAGCGTCCGGACCGGGCCGGCAGAGATGGCGTTGACGCGCACGCCCGAGGGTCCCAGGTCGGCGGCGAGGTAGCGGACGCACGCCTCCAGGGCCGCCTTGGCAACGCCCATCACGTTGTAGTGGGCGACCACCTTCTCGGCCCCGTAGTAGCTGAGGGTCAGGATGCTGGCCCCGGGCCGCAGGTGCGGCCGCGCCTCGCGGGCGATGGCCACCAGCGAGTAGGCGGAGACGTCGAGGGTCAGGGCGAAGCCGTCGCGGGAGGTCTCCACGAAGGTGCCCTCGAGGTCCTCGCGGTTGGCGAACGCGAGGGCGTGGACCAGGATGTCGAGGCCGCCGACTTCGGCGCCCCAGCGGTCGAAGACGGCCCTCACCGCCGCGTCGTCCCGGACGTCGCAGGGCGCGAGGAAGGTGCTCCCGATGCTCGTCGCGAGGGGGCGGACGCGCTTCTCGATGAGGCTCTCGACGGAGCTGAAGCCGACGGTCGCGCCCTGCTCGTGCAGCGCCTTCGCGATCCCCCACGCGATCGAGTGGTCATTCGCCACGCCGAAGACCAGCGCGGTCTTGCCGTCGAGCATTCCCATTGCACCCTCCCTCGCGCCGCGCGTGCGGCACCCTGGGCGGTATCCTATCGACCCGGCCGCCGACGCGATGCGGAGACCGTTCGCGGCGCCCGGGGTACGATTCGCGGATGGACGAGCACGTGACTGACCGCGCAGCGGGCACGGGCGAGGTGGCGAGCCCGTCAACCGCGACCGGCCGGCCGCGCCCGGTTCGCGTCTTCTTCGTCGTCCTCGGGACCGTCTTCCTCGCGATCGCCGCCGTCGGGATCGTCGTTCCCATCTTGCCGACGACCCCCTTCGTCCTGCTCGCCGCCGCCTGTTACCTTCGCGCGTCGACGACGCTCCACGAGCGGTTGCTCCGGAGCCGGACCTTCGGCCCCACGGTTGTCGCGTGGCAGGAGCACCGAGCGATCCCGCCCCGGGCGAAGGCGATCGCGATCGTGATGGTCACCGGGACCTTCGTCGTCTCGATCGTCTTCGTGGCCGAGCACCTCGTCCTCCAGCTCGGCCTCGCCGCGTTCGGCGCGAGCCTCGTGGTGTGGCTCGCCCGGCGCCCGTCGTGGAGCCCGCCCGCGGCCCCCCACGTGGCGCATCCGGACTGACGGCCCCCGCGCCGCCCTCCGCGGCGTGCGGGCCCTGGTCGTCCTCTCCGGGCGGGCGGCCGCGGACGAGGTCGCCGGCCTGCGCGGGCTCTCCGTGCCCGGGGCCGTGGCCGCAACGATGAGCGACGTCGTCGCCGCGCTAGACTGACCGTCAGACACCGGATTGCAGCCGAGCGGGTCGGCGCGTCGTGCCCCCGGGCGCCCGCGTTCCAGTCGTCCGTCCGGCTGCGCGAAGCGAGGGGCACCCCATGGCCGAGCGGATCAAGATCACGTACGCGACCCTGCGCAACGACAACGAGGAGCTCCACGCGCTCTACGACGCCGGCATCGAAAGGGCCCGTGCTCGCCTCGGCGCGTACCACCAGAACTGGGTCGGCGGCACTGGCCGTGACGGGGAGAGAGCCTTCGAGCTCCGCTCCCCGATCGACCGCGACGTCCTTGTCGGGACCTTCGCCCGGGGCACCCGCCAGGACGTGAAGGACGCCGTCGCCGCCGCCCGGGCCGCGCAGCCGGGCTGGCGCAACGTGGCCTGGCGCGAGCGCCTCGCCGTGCTGCGGCGCGCCGCCGAGCTGATCTCCGAGCGCCTGATGGACTACGCGGCGCTCATGGCCATGGAGGTCGGCAAGAGCCGCCTCGAGGCCCTTGGCGAGGTCGAAGAGTCCGCCGACCTGATCCGCTACTACTGCGACGTCTACGAGAGGAACGACGGCTACGCGCACGCGATGGACAACCTGGGCGACACGGCCGTCCACACCCGGTCCGTCCTCCGCCCGTTCGGCGTGTTCGCCGTCATCAGCCCCTTCAACTTCCCGATGGCCCTGGCCGCCGGCCCCAGCTCGGGCGCCCTGATGGCCGGCAACACGGTCGTCTTCAAGCCGGCCACCGCGAGCGCCCTGAGCGGCGTCCTCCTGGCGGAGGCGTACCGCGACGCCGGGCTTCCCGACGGCGCCTTCAACCTCGTCATGGGACCGGGCGAGACAGTCGGCCAGGAGATCCAGGAGAACCCCGGGATCGACGGCATCGTCTTCACCGGCTCCTACGAGGTCGGGATGGGCCTCTTCCGGACCTTCTCGAAGCGCTGGCCAAAGCCGTGCGTCGTGGAGATGGGCGGCAAGAACCCCGCGATCGTCACCGCATCGGCCGACCTCGAGGAGGCGGCCGAGGGGATCATGCGGAGCGCCTTCGGCTTCGGTGGCCAGAAGTGCTCGGCCAACAGCCGGGTCTACGTGGAGCGCCCCGTCCACGACGAGCTGGTTCGGCTCCTGGTCCAGAAGACGGAGGAGATCACGATCGGCGACCCGCTCGTCCGGACGAACTGGCTCGGCCCGATCATCGACGGGCGCGCCGTCGAGCGGTACCGGGAGGCCGTCGCCGACGCGCGCCGCGACGGCCGCGTCCTGGCCGGCGGCGAGCGCCTGACCGACGGCGCGCTCGACCGCGGCTTCTACGTCGAGCCGACCGTGGTGGGACACCTGCCGGTCGACCACCGCCTCTTCCACGACGAGCTCTTCGTCCCATTCACCGCGGTTCACGCGGTCGACTCGCTCGACGAGGCCCTCCGGCTCGCGAACGACAGCACCTACGGTCTCACCGCCGGCGTCTACAGCGAGAACCCGGCCGACGTGGAGCGCTTCCTCGACGAGATCGAGTCCGGCGTCCTGTACGTCAACCGGCGCGCCGGCGCCACCACCGGCGCCTGGCCGGGCGTCCAGCCGTTCGGCGGCTGGAAGGGATCCGGCTCCACCGGCAAGTCCGGCCTGGGGATGTACGCCCCGGCCCAGTTCCTGCGCGAGCAGAGCCACACGATCGTCGACTGAGCACGTCGCGACGTCGGGCCCCGGAGGCACCAGCGGGGCCGAGCCGGGTGATGCCCCGCTGACTCAGCGACGTGGGCGCCACGCATAGAACCCACCCCGAACCCCGGCAAACCTCCCGGATCCGCGGGGGTTTCGTGCGGCCGCGGGCCGCCCAGAGTCTCCCCTGACTCGGCGTCGCGGCCGGCCGGCCCGCGCCGTCGCGTTTGCCCATCCGCGGTCCCGGGGCCCTGCCGATTGGCCCGGGGGGCACGGCCGTTCGGCCTTACGCGGACGCTATCCACTCTGCATAATCTGTATGCGTCCGCGCCGCCTGTCCCGGGCGGCGCCACCATCGCAGCGCGACCACCAGGAGGTCCCCGCGTGAGCACGACGGTCCAGGCGCGTCCCGTGCCGAGCATCGTGACGGAGCTGCCGGGCCCGCGTGCCCGCGCCCACATCGAGTTCGACCACGCCTGGACAAGTCCCAGCCTCCCGCGGGTCTACCCGATCGTCCCCGTGCGCGGCGCGGGGTGCACGGTCGAGGACATCGACGGCAACGTCTTCCTCGACTTCGCCGCCGGGATCGCCGTCAACTCCACCGGCCATGCGCACCCGCGCGTGGTCGCCGCGATCGCGAAGCAGGCAGCCGAGCTGATCCATTTCAGCGCGTCCGACTTCTACCTGCCCATCTACGCCCACGCCGCCGAGCGGCTCGCCCGGACTGCGCCGATGCAGGGGCCCACCCGCGTCTTCATCGGCAACTCCGGCGCGGAGGCGGTGGAGGCGGGCATCAAGCTGGCCCGCTATCACACCCGGCGGCCGAACATCGTGGCCTTCCTGGGCGCCTTCCACGGTCGCACGATGGGTGCCGTCAGCCTGACGGCGAGCAAGGCGAAGTACCACGCCCACTTCGGCCCGCTCCTCCCCGGCGTCTACCACGTGCCCTTCGGGAGCGCCGGCCTCGACGAGCTGGAGCAGCGCGTCTTTCGGCGCCTCATGCCGGCCGACGAGTTCGCCGCGGTCATCGTGGAGCCAATCCAGGGCGAGGGTGGCTATGTCGTCCCCGACGCCGCGTTCTTCCCGAGGCTTCGGGAGATCTGTGACCGGCACGGGATCCTGCTCATCGTCGACGAGATCCAGTCCGGCGCCGGCCGGACCGGGAAGATGTGGGCGATCGAGCACTTCGGCGTCGAGCCCGACATCCTCCTCACCGCCAAGGGGATCGCCTCGGGGATGCCGATCGGGGCGATGATCGCGAAGGCGGAGATCATGTCCTGGGGACCCGGCGCCCACGGCTCCACCTTCGGCGGCAACCCGGTTGCGCTCGCCGCGTTGATGGAGACGATGGCCCTCCTCGAGGAGGGGCTGATGGAGAATGCCGCCGAGCGGGGCGCCCAGGCGCAGCAGGGCCTCCGGCCGCTCGTCGAGCGGCACCCGGAGCTCGTCCGCGACGTCCGGGGCAAGGGCCTCATGATCGGGGTCCAGCTCGCCTCCGGTGAGGTGGCGGACGCCGTCCAGGCGGAGGCGTTCCAGCGCGGGCTGCTGGTTCTCGAAGCGGGTGACGACTGCGTCCGCATGTCGCCGCCGCTCGTCGTCACCGCCGAGGAGATGGCGACCGCCATCCGGATCTTCGGCGAGTCGGTCGCGGCCGTCGCCGGCCGCGCCGGGGTCGGCTGAGCGGCGGGATCCTGGTCGCTGGGAGGGTGCGCCGGTGAGCTCCAAGGTCGCCACGATGCGCGACGCCATCGCGGAACTCGTCCGCGACGGCGACACGGTCGCAATCGAGGGCTTCACGCACCTCATCTCGTTCGCCGCCGGGCACGAGATCATCCGGCAGCAGAAGCGCGACCTGGTCCTGGCCCGGATGACGCCGGACCTCGTCTACGACCAGATGGTGGCGGCCGGGGTGGCCCGCAAGCTGATCTTCAGCTGGCTCGGCAACCCCGGAGTGGGCGGCCTCAACGCGATCCGGCGGGTCACGGAGGGCCCGGGCGCCAGCCTGGAGCTGGAGGAGTACTCCCACTTCGGGATGGTCGCGCGCTACGCGGCCGGGGCGGCCAAGCTCCCCTTCATGCCGCTCCGCTCGTACTTCGAGACCGACCTCCCGGTTGTGAACCCGCTCATCCGGCCGATCGAGAGCCCCTATGGCGACGGGGTCGTCTACGCGGTCCCGCCGCTTCGCCCCGACGTCACGGTGATCCACGCGCAGCGCGCCGACGCCGCCGGCAACACCCAGGTCTGGGGCCTGCTCGGCTGCCAGAAGGAGGCCGCCTTCGCGGCGGAGCGCGTCATCGTCGTCGTCGAGGAGCTCGTCGATGAGACCGTGATCCGGGCCGATCCCAACCGGACGATCGTGCCGGGGATCGTCGTCGACGCGGTGGTCGTCGAGCCGTGGGGCGCCCACCCGTCCTACGTCCAGGGCCGCTACGAAGTGCAAGTCCTCGACAGCTACGGCCTCGACAG
>CAZVPS010000028.1:1398-15899 GCA_964629105.1 uncultured Anaerolineaceae bacterium | reverse complement strand
CGCGCCCGAGGTCGGCGAGCCGCCGTTGGACCTCTTCGATGAGGGCGACGAGATCCGCATCGTCGCCGACGTGCCGGGTGCGGAGCTTGACGACCTGGAGCTGAAGGCCGACGACCGTCTCTTCTCCCTGTCGACCAGACCCGGGGCACGCCGGGGCTACCGACGAGACGTCGCGCTCCCGGTTGCGGTCGACCCCACCGTCGTCTCGCGGAGCTGCCGCAATGGCGTGCTCGAAGTGCGCCTCCGCAAGCTGTGAGCGGTCGATGAACGTCGAGATCGACGGGGACGACCTCCGGACGGGCCTTCTCGGGCTGGTCGTCGCGCTGGCCGAGATCGTCAAGGAGACGTTGAAGCTTCAGGCGCTGAGGCGCCTGGAGGGCGGCAGCTTGACGGAGCGGGAACTCGAGCGGCTGGGCAAGGCGCTCATGGAGCTGGAGGAGGCGTTCGAGCGGATCAAGGTCGAGCTCGGCGTCAGCGACGCGGTGCGGTCGGTCCGCGGTGGCCTCGATCGGGCGGTCGATGACCTTGTGGGCAGCCTCGTCGGAGCGGAACGATCATGACTGATACGGCACGGTACGAGGTCAGACGCGTGGGGCCAGCCTCGACCCGCGGTCGGGCTTTCTCCGGCGGATCCGCGCGCTACGTCTACGGCATCGTGCCCGCCGATGCCGGCGAGGCCGTGGATCTCGGTGGTGTCGGGCTGGACGGCTCCCGGGTTTACGTCGTCGTCCGGCGTCGGATCGGCGCCCTGGTCCACGACTGCCCGGCTGAACCCTACGATTCCGGCGGCGATGCCGTCGTGGCCCAGTGGGTCCTCGCCCATAACCGGGTAATGCAGCTGGCGATGGCCCGGTGGTGCTCGGTCCTGCCCATGACGTTCAACACGATCGTTGCGCCCTCGGCAGAGAAAACGGCGGACGAGAACCTGCTCGCCTGGCTGGAGGCCGAACACGACTCCCTGCGAGAGCGGGTCGACAATCTGGAAGGAAAAGCCGAATTCGGGCTCCAGGTTTCGTACGCGCCTGCCGTGATCCTCAGGCAGGTCGCCGAGGAGGTGCCCGAGGTCCGGCGGCTGGAAGAGGAAGCCAAGGCGAAAACGAGTGGTCTTGCCTATCTATGTCGACTGGAGATGGAGCGTGTCCTGAAACGGGAGATGGAGCAGCGCGTCCGCGAGCTCTTCACGACGGTCTACGAGCGCGCACGCGCGTGCTCCGACCGCGTCACCGTGGAGAAGGTGAAGAACGATGGATCCGACCTGAGGATGGCCGCGAACCTGAGCTGCCTCGTCGCCCTCGACCGATACCGGGAGCTCGAGGCCCTCGCGGACGAGATCGCCGGCCACGAAGGGCAGACCGTCCGGCTGGTGGGACCGCTGCCTCCGTATAGTTTCTGCTGAGCAATCATGGCCGCAAACCGGGTACACCCCGAAGCCGGCCTCGTGGACCTGCTCGACCGCGTCCTCGACCGGGGCCTGGTGATCCACGCCGACATCATGATCACGCTGGCTGGCGTTCCCCTCGTGGGCCTGAATCTGCGGGCCGTGCTGGCGGGCATGGAGACGCTGCTGGCGGACCCACAGATGCGAGAGTGGGACGCCCGCGTCCGGGCTCGGGCAGCACTCCGGGCTGAAGCGGTCGAGGCCCTCGTTGGCTAGCCCTCCCGTCGGGATCGATCTCGGCACTACGCGCTCGGTGATCGCCACCCTTGTGGGCGAGAAGCCGGTCGCGATCCCGAACCGCGAGGGTCGGTTGACCACGCCCTCCGTCGTGGCGTTCGCCGCGTCGGGACGGCCGCTGGTCGGACGGGCGGCGCAACGGCAGGCAACCGCAAACCCGGATGGCACCGTCTCGGCCGTCAAGCGGCTCCTGGGGTCGGAGCACCAGGTTTACGTCGGAGACCGCCGGTACACACCCCAGGAGATCGCCGCGTTCATCCTCCGTCGGCTAAAGGAGGACGCCGAGCAATGGCTCGGTGAAACGGTAAGCGAGGCGGTGATGACCGTGCCCGCGTACTTCAACGACCGCCAGCGACGAGCCACCCGGGAGGCCGCCCTCCTGGCAGGGCTGAGGATCCCCCTGCTGCTCAACGAGCCGACCGCCGCGGCTCTCGCTTACGGCCTTGAGCGAGAAGAGGTCCAGACAGTCCTGGTGTGGGACCTCGGTGGCGGCACCTTCGACGTCTCCATCCTGGAGCTTGGCGAGGGGATCTTCGAGGTGCTGGCCGTCAGTGGCGACAGCTCGCTCGGCGGCGTCGACTTCGATGAGGCGGTCGCCGTCTACCTCGCGGAGGCGTACATGGCCCAGTGGGGCGTCGAGTATCCGCGCGATCCGCGGGCCCAGGCTCGCCTGCGGGAGGCGGCTGAGAGGGTGAAGCTGGAGCTGTCGTCGTCTCCCGGCGCGCGAGCCTTCGTGCCCTTCGTGGAGCGCTCCCCAACGCCGCGGCACCTGGATGTCACGGTGACCCTGGAGTGCCTGGAGGGGCTGGTTGCAGGTCTCGTGCAGCGGCTGATCCCGCCGACCCGCCAGGCCCTGGCCGACGCCAATCTCGCCGCATCACAACTCGACCGGGTGATCCTCGTCGGAAACGGAACCAAGATGCCGGTCGTGCGGAAGCTGGTCACCCAGCTCCTCGGAACGGAACCGTACCGGTACCTCGACGCCGATCTTGTTACGGGGATCGGCGCCGCGATCCAGGCCGGCATGATCCAAGGTCGGATTCAGAAGGCGATCCTCCTGGACGTCCTCCCGCTTTCGTTGGGCGTGGAGACCCAGGGAGGCCTCTTCGCTCGGATCGTTCCCCGCAACGCGACCCTGCCCGCTTCGGCGTCCCAGGTCTTCTCGACGGGATCCGATGGCCAGGTGGAAATGCGGATCGAGATCGTGCAGGGCGAGCGCGAGCTGACCGCCGAGAACGTCCGACTCGGCCACCTCGAGCTGGACGGTCTCCTTCCGGCGCCGAGAGGCACCGTCAAGGTAGAGGTGGCGTTCGCCGTCGATGTCGACGGCATCGTTCAGGTGTACGCCACCGACCTCCTGACAGGGACCGTCGCCGCGGCTCGCTTCGTGTCGTCAAAGCAGCTGGGTCCAGAGGAGATCACGCGGCTCGTCAAGGAGGCCGAGGCTCTGGCCGGGCACGATCGCGAGGAGCGGGGGCAAATCGAGGCGGGGATCGAGGCCGACAGCGCGATCGCCGCCGGGGAGATGGCACTCGCGCAGCTCGCGCGCGGAGCGGAGTCGATCCGCGCGCAGGAGCTGGACGATGCGCTCTGGAGGATTCGCGAGGCGCTCGTCGACGGTTCCGTCCCGGGGATCCGGGAGCGGTGCGCGGAGCTGCGACAGCTGCTGGCAGAGGGCGACCTCGCCGCCGCGCCACCGGCATCATCGACATGACCACCAATAGCTGTCGGCCGAAGACGCTGAGACGCGCCCCGCGACGTGCACCGAGAGGCTCCTGTGGGACAGACTGAGCGGATCCTCGTCGCCGACGACGACGAGTCGGCGCGCGCCCTCCTCCGGACGCTCCTCGTCCGGGCGGGCTACGAGGTCGTCGAGGCGGCGACCGGGAACGCCGCGCTGGCGGTCATGGCCGAGCGACGCTCCATCGATCTCCTCGTCCTCGACGTCCGGATGCCGGCCCGCGACGGGATCGAGGTGACCCGCCGGGTCCGAGGTGACCCGGCGACCGCCCTCCTCCCGATCATCCTGGTCACCGGGCTCGGTGCGCTTGAGGACAAGGTCGCCGGGCTCGACGCCGGCGCGACCGACTTCCTGACCAAGCCGTTCGAGGCGCCCGAGCTGTTGGCCCGGATCCGTGTCGCCCTTCGGACGAAGGCGGCGATGGACCGGCTCGAGTCGACCCAGGGCGTCCTCGTCGCTCTCGCCAACGCCGTCGAGGCGAAGGATCCGACGACCGAGCACCACTGCAGCCGACTGGCTGAGCTCGCCGTCGGGCTCGCCCGCCTCGCCGGGCTCGACGCCCAGGCAATCGAGGCCGTCGGCTACGGCGCCGCCCTCCACGATGTCGGCAAGATCGGGATCTCCGAGTCCATACTCCGCAAGCCCGGGCCGCTGACGGACAGCGAGTGGACCGAGATGCGCGAGCATCCGGCGATCGGCGCCCGGATCGTGGCGCCGCTTCGGCTCGGAGCGCTGGTCAGACCGATCGTGCGGGCGCACCACGAGCGCTGGGACGGGGCCGGCTACCCGGACGGCCTGCGCGGCGCGGCGATCCAGACGGGCGCCCGGATCGTGGCGATCGTCGACGCCTTCGACGCGATGACTCACGATCGCCCGTACCGCGCCGGGTTGCCGCTCGACCGGGCGCTCGACGAGTTCCGTCGCGAGGCCGGCCGCCAGTTCGACCCCGACCTCAGCGAGCTCTTCGTGGCACAGCAGGCGACGCTCGCCGCCGCGGACGGCGAGATGACCTCCATGTCCTTCACCCGCGGCCTGTACGCGCCGGCCGGGGTCAACTGACCGTACACCTCGGGCCGCTCGCGCGGGTCGGACGGCGGCCGATCAGGTCCCGTGAGACGCCATGAACGCCCCACGGCCGATTCGTTCGCCGGCGACTCAGGCCTGCTGGTAGGCCACCTCGCCGTGGAGCGCGTAGTCGAGGCCGGCCAACTCGACGTCCTCCCCGACGCGGACGCGGAAGACGAGGTCGACGACCTTCAGGATCGCGAGCGTCATCACGCCGCTGAAGATCCACGTGGTTCCGACCGCGATCAGCTGGGTGACGAGCAGGGCCGGGTTGCCGCTCTCGAGCAGCCCGCGGCCGCTGACGACGGGGTTGACCGCGGTCGAGGCGAAGACACCGGTCAGGATCGCCCCGAGGGTTCCGCCGACGCCGTGGACCGCCCAGACGTCGAGCGCGTCGTCCACCTGGAGCCGCTCGCGGAGGAGGATCGCCCCGTAGCAGACCGAGCCGGCGGCCATCCCGATGACGAGGGCGCCGCTGACGTCGACGTAGCCCGAGGCGGGCGTGATCGCCACGAGGCCGGCCACGGCCCCCGAGACCGCGCCCACGACCGACGGCGCCCCCTTATGGAACCAGCCGACGAAGAGCCACGTGAGCGAGGCGGCGGCGGCGGCCGTGTTGGTCACGAGGAGGGCGTTGACCGCGAGGCCGTTGGCCGCCCACGACGAGCCGGCGTTGAATCCGAACCAGCCGAACCAGAGGAGCGCGCCGCCCAGCACGACGTAGGTCACGTTGTGGGGCTCGAACCGCTCCGACTCCGCCCGGATCCGCTTGCCGAGGTAGAGCGCCGCCACCAGCGCCGCGACGCCGGAGCTGATGTGGACGACGGTGCCGCCGGCGAAGTCGAGGACGCCCAGCTTGAAGAGCCAGCCGTCGACGTTCCAGACCCAGTGACAGAGCGGCAGGTAGACGAGGGTGGACCAGAGGAAAGCGAAGACGACGAAGGCGTTGAAGCTCTTGCGCTCGGCGAAGGCGCCGGTGATGAGGGCCGGCGTGATGATCGCGAACATCATCTGGTAGACGACGAAGAGCATCGACGGGATCGTCGTGGCATAGGCCCCGGGCTCCACGCCCACGCCCCGAAGGAAGAGGTGGTCGAGGCCGCCGATCAGGCCGCCCTGGCTGGGGCCGAAGGCGAGCGCATAGCCGAAGACCACCCACGTGACGCTGACGAGCGCCAGGATGAACCAGCTGTGCATGATCGTGGACAGCACGTTCTTCGTGCGGACGAGGCCGCCGTAGAAGAACGCCAGGCCCGGCGTCATCAGCATGACCAGGCCCGTCGACATCAGGATCCATGCGGTGTCGCCGGTGTTCATCAACCCTCGGTCCTCCCTCGCGGACGTCCGGGGCGGCCCTCACCCATCGGATGGCTGCACCGTAGGCGGGCGACCGCGCTCGCCGGCCCACGGCGGGCGAGCGGCTCGGTGCCGCGGGGGTTGCGAATGGGGACGTGCGCCGGGTGCCGCACAATGGACACATGAGCGACCTTCCCCGCATCCAGGCCCAGGGCGCCCCCGAACCCGGCGCCGCGGCCCATCCCACGCGCGTCGCCGTCGTCGGCACCGGTGCCGTCGGCTCCACCTTCGCCTTCGCCCTCCTCCTCTCGGGCCTCGCGGCGGAGATCGTCCTCGTCGACGCCAACGCCCGCAAGGCCGAGGGCGAGGCGATGGACCTCATGCACACGGTCCCGTTCGCGCGCACGACGCGGATCTGGGCCGGCACGATCGCCGACTGCGCGGGCGCCGCGATCACCGTCATTTCGGCCGGCGCGGCCCAGAAGCCGGGCGAGACGCGGATCGACCTCGTCCGCAAGAACGCGGCGATCTTCCGGGAGATCGTCCCGGCCGTGGCCCGGGCCAACCCGGACGGGATCATTCTCGTCGCGACCAACCCGGTCGACGTGCTGGCCTACCTGACCTACCGGATCTCCGGCCTCCCCGCCGCCCGGGTCATCGGGTCCGGGACGATCCTCGACACGGCGCGCTTCCGCGCCCTCCTCGCCGAGCACTACGGGGTGGATCCGCGGTCCGTCCACGCCTATATCGCCGGCGAGCACGGCGACACGGAGGTGCCCGTCTGGTCGTCCGCCAACATCGCGGGGATGCCGCTGTCAGACTTCGCGACCGCCAATGGGGTGGGCCACGACCAGGCGCAGCTGCAGGCGATCTTCGAGGCGACGCGCGACGCCGCCTACCAGATCATCGAGCGCAAGGGCGCCACCTACTACGCCGTCGCCGCCGGCCTCATGCGGATCGTCGAGGCGATCCTGCGCGACCAGTCCACGGTGCTCTCGGTCAGCTCGCTGATCAGCGACTACTACGGCATCGACGACGTCTACCTGTCGGTGCCGACGGTGCTCGGCCGCGGCGGCGTCGAGCGAACGCTGCGCCTCGGGCTCTCCGCCGAGGAGGCATCGGGGCTGCGCCGCTCGGCGGAGCTCCTGCAGTCCACGATTGCCACGCTGGACCTGGACCGGGCGTAAGCGAGATCGACCCGGGCGGGCGTCAGGCCTGGTCGGACCCGGACCGCGACGCGAGCCGTGAGCGCAGCGGCCGCGCCGTCAGGACGTGGCCAGCCGCTCCCGCGCCGCGGCAAGGGCGGCCGCCACGCGCCCGGGCGCGGTGCCCCCGATCACGTCGCACGATGCCAGCGCCGCCTCGATCGTCGCGGCCGCGCGCAGCTCGGCTGGGAGCGCGGCGTCCCCGGCCAGGCCGAGCGCCGTCGCCTCGCCCGCCTCGGCGAGTGCCGCTCCGATCGCGGCGTCCTCGAGATCGGCGAGGCCGATCCCCCGCCGCTCCGCCACGGCGACGAGCCGCCCCACCACGTGGTGCGCCACGCGGAAGGGCACGCCGCGCCGGACGAGCGCGTCCGCGACCGCCGTCGCGGTGATGTACCCCTCGTCGGCGGCCCAGCGCATCGCGGCCCGGTCGACGGCGAGCGTCTCCACCATCCCGGCCATGACGTCGAGCGACGCCTCCAGCGTGGCGCACGCCTCGAAGAGCGGCTGCTTGTCCTCCTGGAGGTCCCGCTGGTACGCGAGGGGGAGCCCCTTGAGCACGGCCAGGAAGCCGGCCAGCGAGCCGATCACGCGGCCGGCGCGGGCCCGGACCAGCTCGGCCGCGTCGGGGTTCTTCTTGTTGGGCATCATCGAGGAGCCCGTCGAGAAGGCGTCCGCCGTCCGCACGAAGCCGAAGCGCGGGTTCGACCACCAGGTGATCTCCTCCGCGAGGCGCGAGAGGTGGACCATGGCGAGGGCGCAGGCGAAGAGGACCTCGGCGGCGAAGTCGCGATCCGAGACGGCGTCCAGGGAGTTGGCGGTGACGCCGTCGAAGCCGAGCTCGCGCGCGGTTGTCTCCCGGTCGAGGGGGTAGCCGGCGCCGGCCAGCGCGCCCGAGCCGAGCGGGCTGAGGTTCGCTCGCCGGCGGCCGTCGGCGAGGCGGCCCCGGTCGCGCTCGAGCATCTCCACGTAGGCCAGGAGGTGGTGGGCGAAGAGGACCGGCTGGGCCGGCTGGATGTGGGTCGCACCGGGCAGGACGGCGTCGCCCTCGCGGTCGGCCAGCCCGACGAGGGCCCGCTCCATGCGCACGAGGGCCGCGTCGAGCGCGTCGGTCGTCCGGCGGCTCCAGAGGCGCAGGTCCGTCGCGACCTGGTCGTTCCGCGAGCGGCCCGTGTGGAGCTTCCCGGCGACCGCTCCGATCCGCTGGGCGAGGGCCTCCTCGAGGTTCATGTGGACGTCCTCGAGCGCCGGGTTCCAGGCCAGGGTCCCGGCCTCCACCTCGCGCCGCAGCCCGTCGAGGCCGGCGACGAGCGCCTCCACCTCGTCCGGGACGAGCAGCCCCGCCCGCCCGAGGCCGCGGACGTGGGCGGCCGACCCGGCAAGGTCGTCGATGGCGAGGGCGCGGTCGATCTCGAGCGAGCGCGTGAAGTCGGCCATCCGTTCGTCCGTGGATCCCTCGAAGCGCCCGCCCCAGAGCCGCATCCGTCCCTCCCTTGCGCCGCGCATCAGCCCGGCGTCGGGGGGAATGGTAGCGGCACAGCCTCGTCCTCCTCGCGCGCGACGCGCTCGCCGCGCCGCGGGAAGACGAGGAAGGCCAGCAGGCCCGCCGCGACGGCGAGGACGGCCGCGACCGCGAAGAGGACGGCCGACCCAAGCCCGCCGTAGAGGACACCGCCGCCGATGTTCGCCACCACCGCCGCCAGGCCGAAGCCGGTGACCTGGTAGAGCCCCTGGCCGGTCGCCTGGAGGCGCGGCGGGAGGAGGACGGCCATCGTGAGGACGCTCCCCACCCAGAGCCCCGCGAACGCGAACCCGGTCGCCACGCGGGTGGCGACGATGAGGAGCGGGCTGTCCAGCACCGTCCACGAGGCGAAGCAGGCGGCGTAGATCAGGATGCTGCCCGCGACCAGGCCGCGAATCCCGATCCGGGCGGCGACGGCGCCCGTGAGCAGCATCGCGGGGATCTCGGCGAACGCCGAGACGGCCGCGTTGAGCGCCACGTCAGAGGGTCCACCGCCGAGCTCGATCAGCCGGAGGGGCAGATAGGTGAACCCCGCGACGATCCCCACGTGGGCGAGGAAGAGGGCCAGGAGCACGGGGCCGAGGCGGGGCTGGATCCGCAGGGCGACCACGAAGGAGCCGCCCCGCGAGCGGCCGCGCGTCACGGCCGCCAGGTCGGCGCGGGCAATGTCGGGGGCCCGCATGGCGGCCAGGGCCAGCACGACGGCCAGCAGGGCGCAGAGCACGAACGACGGGCCGTACCCGGTCCGGTTGTAGAGGAACCCCGCGAGGGCCGAGACGACGCCGAAGCCGACCGAGGAGAGGAGGCGGATCCGGCCGTACTCCCGCCCGTGGTCCACGATCGCGTTCACCGCGAGGGCGTCGCCCAGCGGGCCCCAGGCGCTCTCGAAGAGGCTGAACCCCACGAAGCCGAGGGTGACGACGACCAGCGGGACGGGCGCCCCGGCCAGGAGGACGAAGACGGCCGCTCCGACGGCCGAGACGGCGAGGGCGCGACGCCGGCCGAGGATGACGTCGGCGATGTGACCCCAGGCGGGGACCGCCAGCGAGAAGGCGGCCGACGAAGCGGCCGTGACGACGCCGATCCCCTCCGGCGACACGCCCCGATCGGCCAGGATCACCGCGATGAAGGGGTAGAAGACGCCGAGGGCTGCCCCGTTGAGCAGGAAGACGGCGCGCAGGGCTCGCATGTGCCCGCCATGGTACGAGGATCGGCGGGCCGGCCCCGCGCGGCCCCGCGCGGCCCCGCCGTCCGTGGCAGACTCCGCCGGTGACTCCCGACCCCGAGCCGTCCGCGGCCCCGACCCCCGCCGCGGCTCCCGCCCCGCGCCCGGCGGCGGGCTACGCCGTCCTCCTCGCCACGCTCGGCCTGATGTGGGGCAGCAGCTACCTCTTCATCAAGATCGGCGTCGAGACGCTGCCCCCGCTCAGCCTCGTCCTGCTGCGGGTCCTCGTCGGCCTGGCGATCCTCCTGGTGGTCGTGGCCGTCACGCGGACGCCGCTCCCCCGCGACGCCCGGACGATCGGGCACCTGGCGGTGCTGGGCGCGGTCAACATCGCGATCCCGTTCTGGCTGATCGGGTGGGCGGAGCAGCACATCGACTCCGGGCTGGCCGGGATCCTCCAGTCGACTGCGCCATTCTTCACCCTCGTTCTCGCCGCCAGCTTCATCCACGACGAGCACATCACCCGGGGGCGCCTGGCCGGGATCGGCCTCGGCTTCGCCGGGATCCTCCTCCTCTCGGCCGAGAACATCGCCGACCTGGGCAGCGCGCTCGGCCTCGAGCGGCTTCTCGCCGAGCTGGCCGTCGTCGGCAGCTCGCTCGCCTATGCCATCGGGAACACCTACGCCCGGCGGACCCTGCGCGCTACCCGCCCGCTCGTGCTGGCCACCGGCCAGGTGGGCTGGGCGGCCGTGATCGTCGGCGTGCTCGCGGTCCTGGTCGACGGCGGGGTCACGCTGCCGGCGGTCCCGGAGGCAGCCTTCTCGGTCGTCTGGCTCGGCGCCGTCGGCACCGGCTTCGCCTACATCGTGTTCTTCCGGCTGCTCACCGGCTGGGGACCCACGCGGGCGAGCCTTGTCGCCTACCTCCTGCCTGTCGTGGCGGTGATCCTGGGCGTCGTCGTGCTCGGCGAATCGGTCGACGCGCTCTTCCTCGCCGGGGCCGCCCTCATCGTCGCCGGCGTCTGGGTGGTCAACCGGCGCGGGTAGGGGGCGCCGGCGTCAGGCCCGGGCGCGCCGGATCTCCTCGCCCGCGGCGCAGCCGAGGACATGGTCGTTCACCAGCCCGACCGCCTGCATGAACGCGTAGCAGATCGTCGGGCCGACGAAACGGAAGCCGTGTCGCTTGAGCTCGCGGCTCATCGCCCGCGATTCCGCCGTCTCGGCGGGGAGCTCCCCGAGGTTCGCCGCCCGCCGGTCGTGGGGCTCGCCGCCGACGAAGCTCCACAGGAAGCCCGCCAGCTCCTCGCCGGCGTCCCGCACGGCAAGGACCGCCCGGGCGTTCGCCACGGCGCTCTCCACCTTGAGGCGGTTGCGGACGATCCCGGCGTCGCCCAGGAGGCGGACCAGGTCGTCGTCCCGGAAGCCGGCCACGACCGCAGGATCGAAGCCCGCGAAGGCCCGCCGGTAGCCGTCCCGCTTGCGCAGGATCGTCGACCACGAGAGGCCTGCCTGGGCGCCCTCGAGGACGAGCATCTCGAAGAGGTGCCGCTCGTCCCGCGAGGGGCGGCCCCACTCCTCGTCGTGGTAGGCCCGGTAGAGCGGGTCCCCCTCCACGCCCCAGGCGCAGCGGACGACCCCGTCCGGGCCGGTCGTGACCGACCGGGCCGCCGACGGGCTCGCGGCGGGCGGCGCCCCGTCCGTCACCGGGCCAGGTCCCGCCGGGCCATGCCCCACGCGCCGAGGGCCAGGCCGACAACGGCGATTGCCAGGCAGGCGCCCATCCCGATCCAGTCCACGTCGCCGACGGTCGGCTGGCCGAGGTGGGTCCCCAGCGAGAGGCCCGCCATCCAATCCGGGAGCTTCAGCGCCGGCACCAGGATCTGGAGCAGGAACGCGACGATCACATAGGCCGCCGTGAGCGGGGCCGCCAGCCCGGGGCCCAGAAGGCCCCCGACCGCGAACCCGATCCCGACGATCGCGGCGCCGAACACCCCGAGGGCCAGCATCCCGACGGCGGGCGTGACGGCGTCGCCGCCGGCCTTCGCGGACCCGGCGAAGGTCATGAGCCCGACGATGGCCGCCGTCACGAGGATCGCCGCGAAGACGCCCAGCCCACTCCGCACCACCCACCAGAACCGGCGCAGAGGAGCGGCCAGCACCATCTCGAGCCGTCCGCTCGACTCGTCGGAGGCCCAGCCCCCGGCGAGCATCGCACCGGCGAGCCCGAAGAAGATGACCCCGAGCTCGATGAACATGAGGGCGAGGATCCCGCCTGGCGACCCGATATCGATCCCCGGGAAGATGACGGCGACGATATCCATGATCCCGGGGCTCTTGGCCAGGGCATCCGCGATGCTTGGCCCCGCGGCGGTCATGAGGGCCGCGAAGGCGCCGATCCCGATCCCCCACCAGAACGCGGCGGGCAGGCGCTCGGCGAACGAGCGGCCGACGGGGCCGCGGATCCCCATGAGCGCCGCGGGGATCCCGGGCAGCCGGATGGGGACCGTCGAGCCGAGGTCGCGACGGCCGAAGAGGACGAGGCCGATCCCGAACAGGGCGACCGCCACGATCGCGATCGGGACCAGCGACGGCCAGTCGAACAGGCCAGCCAGCGGACGATGCTCGCGCGCCCACGCATACCAGGAGAGCGGCGCGAGGTTCTCGAGGACCGGGACGGCGTCGCGGTAGCCGTTGATGACGTACATCGTGAACATGACCGCCGCGGCGATGCCGGCAGCCGCGCCCCGGCCCAGCATGGGCGCAAGGGCGAAGGCCAGTCCGCCGGCGGCGAGGCAGGTGAGCCCGAGGAGGGCGGCGTAGCCGACCGCTGCCTCGATGGGGATCTCGTCGCCGGGCAGGGTCCCGAACAGGCGGCCGGTCAGAACCAGCGAGAGAGCCACCACGACCATCGTGAGCGCGAGCATCATCACGTGGCCGAGGAGCTTCTCAAGGGCAACCCGGAACCGCGGGATCGGGGTCGCGACCACGAACTCGAGGCTCCCCTTCCGGGCCTCCGCGACGAGTGTCGACGACATCGCGAGGATCGACCAGACCGCGATCATCGGCATGAGGATGCCGCCGTAGCGCCAGGAGATGAAGCCGCCGAGCGTCATGTTGTCGAGCGGGCCACCGTAGAGGCCGGTAACGATCGGGCCGAGGGCGTTGGCCATCGCGAGCGCCTGCTGGCGCGTCGCCTCCGTTCCGAACGCCTCGGCCGTGGCGATGCCGGCGATGAGCATCAGTCCCGCGGCGTAGAGGGAAGCAATGACGAACGCGAGCCGCGAGTCGCGGATCGTCTTGCCGAAGACGCTCCCCAGCCCCAGGAGCCGGGCCGGGAGCGACGGGGCCTCCAACTGCGGACGGGGGGCGGCGGGCTCGGCGTCAGCGGTCATCGCCCGTTCCGTGGCTCACGGCGGCCGCCGCATCCTCGTACTCGGCGAGGAAGACGTCCTCCAGGCTCGGTTCGCGGCTGGTGAAGTCCAGCACCTCGTAGGCGCCGGCAGCGCGCACCACGGGCCCGATCGGCCCGCTGACCCGCATCCGCATGACGTGGGCCTCGGCAACGACGCCGCTCACGCCGGGAAGGGCCGCGAACGCCGCGGTCGGGACGGGGCCGGCGAACTGCAGCTCCACGTCGTGGTGCGACAAGTCGCGCATCTCCTCGACCCGGCCCACGCGAACGATCCGCCCCTCGCGGATGATGGCGACGCGCTCGCAGAGGGTCTCCGCCTCGGACAGGACGTGGGACGAGAGGAAGACCGTCCGCCCTTCCGCCGTCGCCTCGCGGACCAGCTCGCCGAACGTCTGCTGGACGAGCGGATCGAGGCCCGAGGTGGGCTCGTCGAGGATCAACAGCTCGGGGCGGTTCTGGAGCGCTGCCACGACGCCGACCTTCTGCTTGTTGCCCTTCGAGTACTCCTTGAACCTGCGGCTGGTGTCCAGGTCCAGGCGCTCCACCAGCCGGCGCTGGTAGGCGCGGTCCACGCCGCCGCGGAGATTCGCGAAGTAGTCGAGCGTCTGGCCCCCGGTCAGCCGCCCGTAGAGGTCGAACTCGCCGGGCAGGTAGCCGATCCGCCGGTGGATCGCCACCGGGTCCTTCGTCGTCTCGATGCCGAAGACGCGGGCGACGCCGGAGGTGGGACGGATGTGGTCGAGGATGACGCGGATCGTCGTCGTCTTGCCGGCGCCGTTCGGGCCGAGGAAGCCGAAGACCTCGCCGGCCTCGACCGCGAGGTCCACCTCGTCGATCCCGCGGTGGCTCCCGTAGCGCTTGGTCAGGCGCTCGGTCTCGATGACGTTCGTCACGCGATCTTCCCCTTTCGAGCCGCACGGTCGCTGCGCCAGCGCTCCACGAGCGCCGGCCACTCCCGTTCCAGGTATCCGCAGACGTCGACGAGCTCCTTCAGCGACGCGCGCCGCGCCCCGGTCTCCGGGAAGAGGGCCATCCCGCGCTCGCCCAGCTCGCGCAGCTCGGCGATCTGCCGGGTCCGGTTGTCCACGATCCCGCTCCAGGCGTTCGGGCGGAGGCGCAGCCAGCTCCGGCGGTCGCCCCTCCGGGTCACCCGCTCGACCATTCTCGAGCTCACCAGGAGCCGGCTCATGGTGCTGATGGAACCCCGGCTGGCGTGGAGGAGGTCCGCCATGTCCCCCGCCGTCAGCTCCTGCGGCTCGGCGACCACGAGAGCGCCCAGCATCCGCCCCGCCATCCGCGGCCAGCCGCCCTCCTCGAAGTAGCGGCCGATCTCCTCGACGTAGGCTGCGACGGCCTCCGGGTCGCCGGGGACGGCCTCCGGGTCGCCGGGGACGGCCTCCGGGTCGCCGGGGACGGCCTCCGGG
>CAZVPS010000028.1:0-1298 GCA_964629105.1 uncultured Anaerolineaceae bacterium | reverse complement strand
TCGCCGGGGACGCGATCGATGGAGGCCGAGCCAGCGGGCGATCCCGGCTTCGCGCCCGGCTGGGCCGTGTCCCGCGGCTCCCTGCTGATGTCCGGTTGTTTCACACATTTCAGAATACGCTTGAACGTGATGGTGGTTGCCGTGGTTGCCGTGGTGGCCGTAGTGGCGGTGGTGGCGGCGGACGTGCCGGACCCGTCCCGACGCCCGTCGTCGCTGCCGGCCCGACTCCGTGGCCGCCGCCTCACAGGCGATGATTCGTGACTTCGCTCCCCTCCGGGCCGGGTCGCCGGGCCCGCCGGGGTCGTCCGCCGGACCGAACGTCCCCCGGCCGTGCTCCGGGAGGAGGCCCAGGGCCCGGCCCGGGGCGAGCGGGGCGGCAACCCCCGTCCGGGGCCGGCCGCGGAGGCCCGTGACCGCCGCGAAATCAGGAATCATCGCCTCACAGGCGGCGGTCGCACGCGGGGTCGCACGCGGGCGGCGACCGGGTTTGGCGCGCTCGCGCGACCCGGGGGCCGCGGCCGCCGAGGGCGAGTCGTTCACGACGGCCGGCGGGGCTTCTCTTCCACGATCCGCTTCAGGGCCGCGAGCTCGGCCTCCAGGCGGGGCCCGATGGCGCGGCGCTCAAGGAGCATGAGCGCCCGGCCGAGCCGGCTCCGCCCCTCCGAGTGAATGGCGCAGGCGACTGGCGTACCGCCCGCTGCCGGCGCCAGCTCCCAGCGCCTCTCCCCGATGATCGTCGCGCCGGCGATCGCCACGCGGAAACGGCGCTCGGGGCGCGCCTCGAGGCTCTCCAGCTCGACGCCGAGCGGGACGGGGCCGCAGGCGGAGGCAGGCCGGGCGCCGGGCGCCTGCGGCAGGCCAATCGGGGCCCGCCGGCTGCGGGACCAGGATGGCGTCCGTCGCGGCGGCCCGGGCGGGGTCGTGGAGGGCCAGCCAGACCGCCGCGGGCGGGGCATCGACGAACAGGCGACGCTCGACCGCGTCACGCGGGAGCCGCGGGGTGGCGCGTCCGGCTGCCATGCGGCCGGTTATCGCGCCGGGTCGCCGGCCGTCCGCTCGGGGTTGGACCCGGGCCCCGAAGCGGTCAGGAGAACGCGAACCGGTCCGGCTCACCGGTGGCGCACGGGTTGCCGCGCCCGTACCGGATCACACCCGCCGTCACGTCGGCTATCGTCCAGAAGATCGTCTTGACGGTGCCCTCATCGGCAGACGCGGCGCGTGCGGCGGCGAGTTCGGCCGCCGGCTCGGCGGCGGGTGCGGCGGTGGGAGACGCGGCGCGTGCGGCGGCGAGTTCGGCC
>CAZVPS010000027.1:0-16325 GCA_964629105.1 uncultured Anaerolineaceae bacterium | reverse complement strand
CTCAGAGCATCACTGCACGCTCAGGGGTGGGGCCAGTTCCGAACGTCATTCCCAGGGTGTCCCGGTAGACGCGGAATGCCCCGGCCTGGGTGAGCTCGTCCTCGCCGTAGCCGCCACTCAGGAGGCCGACGCTGAGCATCCCCGCGCGGCGTGCCGCGAGGAGGTCCCAGACCGCATCTCCGACGACGTAGCAGTCCTCGCGCCGCACGCCCATCCGCTCCTGACAGGCGAGGAAGAGGTCTGGTTCGGGCTTGGCCCGCAGGACGTCGCCGCGGTCGATGACGACCACATCGGCGGGCACGCCGAGGACGTCGAGGGAGGCATCGATCTCCGGGTGCAGCCCGGAGGTGGCGATGCCGAATGGCACACCGCCCTCGCGGAGCGCTCGAAGGAGGTCCCGCGCGCCCGGCAAGGGCCGCCGCTCGGGAAGCAACTGGAGGTAGAGCTCGCCGTGACGCCGCTGCAGCCGCTCCTGCTCGTCCGTCGAGAGCGGTCGGCCGATCTCGCGGGCGACCGCGCGGGTGAAGAGCCCGCCGCTCTGCCGATGCGGCGGTGGATGCGCCAGCCGTCGATGACAATCCCGGCTTCCTCGAGGGCCTGCTGCCAGGCCACGACGTGGGAGTAGACCGTGTCGACCAGGGTGCCGTCCAGGTCGAAGATGAACGCGCGCATCGCCACCAGTCTGTCACGTCGGCGAGCCGGCGAGCGACGCTCCTCGACTTTGCATGCCCGTGTCGGACTGGCCGGCGACTGCCCAGGCACCCGGTCCTCGACGGCGTCCGAACCCCGACACTATGGCTCAGCGTGACATCTCGGAGTGGCCGGCTGGTCGATGGCCGGTCACCTTGCGGACCGATCGCTTCCTCGACGCGCTCGACATGGCGATCAGCCGGCGTCGACCGGCCAGCGCCGGATCGGCGAGACCGTCAGCCGCCGTCACAACGGTCAGGCCGCCCCGCCGCCGACGCGGCCGACGATGGACCGCCTCGGATGAGGGCATACATCGCGACCCGCACCCGACTATCGTTGGCCCATGAAGGGTGATCGGATCGAAGCACTCGTCGACACGGGCCAGGGCGTGCAGACGTTCGAGATCAGCGCGACCCGAGCGGGACGCCGGATCGAGGTGACGACCTCGCGGGGCGTGGTGGAAGTCCGCGAGGTGACCCGGAGCGGCCAGACGGTCCGCACCGGGAGGTTCATGACGAGCCGGCTCATCGCCCTGGTCGAGCATCCGGCAGGCGACAAGCGCGGCCGGGTCGAGATCACTACCAGGCACCGCATCGCCTCGTCCTGAGCATCGGCGATCAGGACGGCGGCTCGACGGTTCGGCCGGCCCGGGCTCGAGATCGCCCCATGTCACCGCCTCCGTGAGCGTGATCCGGAAGACCGGAGCGGGGGCTTGGGTAGAACACTAGCCGACGCCGCGTTGCTTCCGCTTGCGACGATGGTCCCGCTGTGGTGGTGCCCAGATTCAGCGATGTCCTCGCGCTCGGGAACGACGGAGTCGTAGAGTCCGCGGGCGCGACCGGGTCGTGACGGTCGCCGATCTCACAGCTTCAATCGCGCTGGACGCGCTAGGTCTTCTTGCCTCGCGAGCTCGGGGGCTGAGCGACCACTTCCTCTGTGGCCGCGGCGCCCTTCGACGACTGCGTCTTCTTCGTCTTCTTGTCGTTCTTGGCCTTCTTCTTGGCCTTCTTCTTGGCCATCACGCCCTCCTCGGTCTCGGCGGTCGGTCTGGAGCGCTTCGCCACTCGACCCAATGCCTGTTTGTCTTGGCCTCGCGCAGCGTGGCCATCTCGCTGACAGATGCGGGTTCGCGCTCAGCTCTGCCAGCCTCTCGGCCGTGGGTGCACCCGTCTACGGCATACGTCTACGCTCGCGCAGATCTCGCGTCCAGAGGCACTTGTCACACGCGCTGGAGCGCAGCCGGGACGCACACATCCCATTCCCTGGGCCGGATCGGGCGCGCGCCGGCCCCGGGACGCAGGTCTGCGCCCTTCCCGCCCGCGTCATGAAAGGAATCCCGGTCGAGCACGCTCCGTTCGACGCCCAGGATGCCGTCGGGGGCCCGGATCGGCCACCGAACGCAGCGTGGTGGGACCCGAATCCTTTCATGGACCGGCCCCGCTGCCCGGGTCCCGGGTCAGCTGTACCGCGCACCGCCGCGCGACGCCGCGGGCCGCCGGTCCGGCGGTCGACGGTCCGGGAACCGGACCTCCCCTGGAAGCGCTTCCCCCGGGAGGTGGCCGGTAGTACCGTTACACGTGAGGTCCCTCCGTGGACGAGTTCGCAGGTCTAGCGCCCGGACTCTACCCCAGCAGAGGGGCCTCTTCTTCACAGCTGGACACCGGCAATGTCGCGCCATGATCGGCGTCATGACTGGTCAGTCGACCGGGGATGCGACATCGATCGGAACGCGACGGGCGACGGCCGCCCTCGCGCCGGTAGCTGGTGCCGACACTATCTGCTCATGGAGTTGCGCCCGACCGGGCTGTGGGCGCCTGAGGACGTTACTGGCTCGCCTACTTCGCCGGCGGCTGACCTTCTCTGATCGCTGAAGCAGCGGCGGCCAGTGCGGCCTGTCGCGCATCCCCGCTGGCGCCGAGGAGTCTCCTCGGCGAGCTGGTCCGACAAGCGGAGCGAGCCGGCGTCGTCGTCGCGACGACCGCGGTCCTCTACGCGATCCTGCTTCCCCAGGCGAACGCTCGAGGACAACCGTATACGACGTCCCTATCGTCTGGAGGTAAGTCTTACTCTGGCGATTCGCCAGATTGACTCTCTCTTCCGACTCGTCTAGAGTCGGGGAATGACATCGATCGGTCGAACCCAGCTCGAGACGGCGCTCCGGGCACTCGGGGAGCTCCTGGAGGCCCGCGGGCTCCACCATGAGGTCGTCCTCATCGGGGGCGGCAACCTCATCCTGCGCGGGCTTGTGACCCGACCCACGACGAAGGATCTCGACCTTCTCGGCGAATGGACGGCCGACGGGATCAGGCCCATGCGACCGATGCCCGAACCGCTCCGCATCGCGGTCGTCGACGTCGCGCGCACCTACGGGCTCGCGAGCGACTGGGTCAACCTCGGCCCTGAGTCGTTGCTCGATCTGGGCCTTCCTGACGGCTTCCTAGGGCGCCTGGACCGACACGACTACGGCGGTCTCGTCACCCGGCTCGCGGGTCGCTTCGACATGGTCTGCTTCAAGCTGTACGCGGCCGTCGACCAGGGACCTCGGAGCCGGCACCTACAGGATCTGCGCGAACTCCGTCCGGACCGCGACGAGCTCCTCATAGCTGCTCGCTGGAGCATCACGCACGATCCATCGCCTGGGTACCGATCGCTGCTCGTCGAGACGCTCCGCCAACTCGGAGTGGAGGACGCCGATGCCTCCCTCGACTAGTGCGCTCCAGAGGGCCTTGCTGAACCGGGCGTGGATCCAATGGATCGCGCTCGGTGTCGACGCGGTCGGCGAGCCCGACGATGCCGTGGTCGATCCCGAAGCGCTCATCGCGCTCACGGCAGAGCTGGGCGACGCCGACGCGCGCCTGCGCGATGTCAGCACCGACTGGTGCGTCGCCTACGGCCGGTACGTCAACGGATCGCGTCTCAAGCAGGTGGCGCGCGAACTTGGGACGCCGCCCGGAGCGATCGGCGAGTACGTGGCCACCGTGGCCACCGCGGGCGGTCCCACCTGGCCGATGGCGACCCAGCCCCGTCCGGACTACGCCACGCGTGGCAAGGCTCGACTCGACTCGGCCCTGGCGCGGCCGCGGCTCCGCATCCGCCTGCGCGCCGCATTCGGGGTGAATGCCCGGGCCGACGTGCTCGCGGCCTTGCTGGCCGCTCCTCAGATCGGTCTGAGCGTGGCCGACCTCGCCCGCAAGACGCGCTTTACGAAGCCCAATGTGGCGTTCGCCGTGGACGCGCTGGTGCTGGCAGGCCTGCTTGAGGCTCGCGCCGTCGGCAACGAGCGACGCGTCGTCTTGACCCGGGACGGCGAGATCCTCCCGGACCTCCAATCACCCATCGCCCAGCCCGACTGGGTCACCCGATTCGGCGTGGCGCTCGAGGTGCTCCGCTTCGGAGAGCGAGACGGGATGTCGCCGTCGGTGCGGGCGATCGAGGCACGCCGACTCGTCGAGGGCCTTCGGGCCCGGATCCAGAGCGAGGGGCTCCCTCAGCCGAGTCTCGACGCGTTCGGCGACGACTTCGCAAATGCGTTCGACCGATGGGTTGTGCAACTCGTCGACTGCCTCAGGAGCCCGAGTCAAACGTAGGGGCGGAGCGCCTGCGTCAGTCCAAGGCGCGAAGCATCGGGCGCTTGACGGCAAGTTGTGCGGCGTCAAGGAGCGACGTGAAGGTAGGCCGGCGCGCGTTGGCCGCCCTGATGTCGGCCACGTGTGGCGCGAACTCCTGACCGCGACCAAGTCGATCGTCCACGTACGCCTGGAGCGCTCGGCCGACGGTGTCTGATGCCGTTCAGGTTACGGCCTGCGCCCGCTCGCGGGCCCGGACCTGCTCGCGGGCCTCGGCCTCACGCTCGCGTGTCACCTCGCGCTGCACCGCCACGTAGCCGGTGAGGGTGCCCGCGTCGTCATGCACCGGCGAGATGACCGCCTCCTCGGTGAAGAGCGAGCCATCCTTGCGGCGGTTCACCACGTCACCCACCCAGGGCCGATTGTCGGTCAGCGTGTTCCACATCGCCTCGTAGAAGCCGCGGGTCTGGCGCCCGCTCTGCAACAGGCGGGGGTTCTGGCCGAGCGCCTCCGCCGCCGTGTAGCCGGTGACGCGCTCAAAGGAGGGGTTCACGTACTCGATGACGCCGGCGGCGTCGGTGATCACGACCGACTCGGCCGACTGCTCGATGGCCATTGCCAGTCGGCGGCGCTCGGCCTCGGCGGCCGCGCCGCCGGCCCTCGTCCGGAGAGCATCGACGCCGTAGCACAGGTCTGCGGCCAGCTGCTCCAGGAGTGCGACCTTCTCGGGCCCGAATGCGTCCGGCTCGGCCGAGTAGATCGACAGCACGCCGAAGACCTCGTCACCTCGACCCAACGGGAAACTGGCCGAAGATGCGTACCCGCGAGCAAGGGCCGCCTCAACCCAAGGGGTCATCGCTGGATCGGCCGCGATCTCGCGGCTGATGGCCGAACGCCGCTCGCGCGCCGCGACCCCCGTAGGACCGCGGCCGTGGTCATTGTCGTGCCAGCTGACCACGATCTCGTCGAGGTAGCCCTCCTCGTGCCCGGCGTGCGCGATGGGCCGGATCGTGCCCGCCTCGTCGTCCTCGCAGTAGCCCACCCAGGCGAAGCAAAAGCCGCCCTCGTCGATCACGGCCCGGCAGATGGCCTCGAGGAGGGCGGGCTCCTCGTCAGCACGCACGAGCGCCTGGTTGACGGCGCTCAAGGTTCGTTGAACGCGGTTGACGCGCGCCAGGGCCGCTTCGACGCGGCGCTGTTGCGTCACATCGCGGGCCACCCCGTCGACCGCGACCGGATCGCCCTCCGCGTCGAGGACGGGGGTGCCGCGCTGTTCGAGCCAGATCCAGCGACCGTCGGCGTGTTGCATACGCACCACGAAGGGGCGCCCGTCGCGCCACGCGCCCGCGTCGGGATCGACCAGCCCCCGGTCGTCGGGGTGGACCAGGCGCCGGAAGAGGTCCGGATCGCCGTCGAACGCGGACGGGGGGTAGCCGAGCACGCGCTCGACGGCCGGGCTCAGGTACTCGGTCGCTGCGGTCGGTCCGAGCGCGACGCGGAAGATGATGTCCTGGGCGTGCTCGGCGAGCAGCCGGTAGCGCCGCTCGCGTCGCTCCAGCTCGGCGCCCTGGTACGCGCGGAGCGCGTCATAGCGGTGCAGCAAAGCAGCCAGCAGCCCGCCCGTGACCGCGACGAACCCCACGCCCTTCATTGTCCCGACAAGGGTCCGGGCGTCAGGGTTGGGGTACAGGAGGCCGACGATCTGGTCGCTGAGGGCGATCCAGAGCACCGCGACCACGACATACGCGAGGACGATTGCCCGCGCCGAGAGCGCCAGGGGGCGGCGCCTGGTTGCAGCGCCGCTCGCCGCGGCGTCGATCGCCGCCACCGTGCCGCCGCGCTCCATCCCTGATCACTCGCCCGCCGTGGCCTGCGCGTGCCGCTGCCCAACGATGGCACGGTGACGGGGCGCAAACTGCCGCCCATCGATGTGCAGTAGCCCGCGGGGCGTTGAGGCCATCCTGCCTCCGAAGATCACGGTCCAGCAACTATTGGCTCTTCCGCCAGTATATATGGACCGCACAGGGCGACGGGAAGCAGCAGACGCCGCACCGGCTCAGCCCAAGTCACCGCTCACAAGCGGTTCTCAGACCGACAACGCCTCGCGGGTCAGGTCATACGCGCGACGAAGGTTGCCGCTCTCGGCCAGCATCTCGGACCAGGCGCCGAGCACCTCACGGATCCGCCCGCGGGAGCCGGAGGCGCGCGCGAGATCCGCGGCTCGAGCGAAGTCACCGTCTGCGCTCTCGCTGTCGCCGCGCTGCCGCCGGATCTGCGCACGGGTCACGAGTGCATCGATGAGCGCCTTCTGATTGCCTGTCAGCTCAGCGCCCGCGATGGCCTGCTCAGCGAGTGTCGCCGCCTGCTCGAAGGCGGATCCGGCAAGCGCGATCTGGGCCTCCGTGTCGGCGATGTGGGCCAGCCATCGGGTGTCCCCGAGCGCCTCGAACCGCGTTCGCGCGCTCGCCACGAGCTCGTTTGCCCGGGGCAGGTTCCCCAGCTTGAGAAACGCGAGGGCCAGGTCGTTCTCGAGGGCGGCCGTCTCTGCGTCAGCGTGCATGGCCGCGAAGAGGGTCAAGCTCGCGTAACCCGTCCGCACGGCAGCCTCGTAGTCACCGGTCTCGCGATAGCTGTGGGCGAGGTCGAAGAAGTAGGTTGCGCGGCGCCGGTCGTCGAGCTTGTCGGCAAGTCCGCGGATCTCCGAGAGGTAGGCGAGCGCGTGGTCGTACTCGCCGTCACGTGTCTCGACCGTCGCCAGGGCGATCACCAGTCGGAGGTGGAAGTCGGGTTCGACCCGCAGGCCAGCGCGCACCTTCGCGAGAATGGCCTCGAACAGTCGTCGCGCCTCGCCTGCGTTCCCCTGCAGGTACTCGCCACTGGCGACCCAGTACCGCGCCAGCGACGCGTCGGCTTCGCGACCCAGGCGATCGAAGATCTCCGCGGCCTCGGACCCCGCCGTTGCGGCTTCTGGTCCGCGGTCCAGCCGCGAGAGGGCCTCCGCCCGTCCCCGCAGCAGCTCCGCTCGCGCACCGCCACGTGGGGCTTCCGCAAAGTGGCGGTCGTAGATGTCGAGGGCTTCCTGCCAGCGGCCGCTCGCGAGCAGGACGTCTCCTTCGAGCCTGCTCCAGTGATCTGCCTCGCCGGCCAGGAGCACCGACGCCGAGACGTCCAGCCGGGTCGCGAGGTAGTTGAGCGCCGCCATCGACGGCTTGGATGAGCCGTTCTCGAGGGCACTCACGTATGCCTTCGTGTACCGACCACCGGCCAGCTGCTGCTGCGTCAGGCCCGCCTGGAGCCGCGCCAGACGGATGCGCGCCCCAATCGAGTGCGCCAACGGTCTGTCATCGACCGTCACGCGGCGGCGGCGGGTGGTCTCCGTCATGGACCTCAGTATATATGTCTCGCCAGGTCCACTCCAGCTCCTCAAGGAGTTCTCCGATCGGTACGCCCAGGCGCGCCGAGATCAGCAGGAGTGCGGGCAGAGACGGCAGGGCACGCCCATGCTCGACCGCCGACACGAACGAGCGCGTCATCGGCGAGCCGAGCTCCGCCTGGGTGAGCCCGGCGCGTATGCGCAGCTCACGAATGCGAGATCCCAGGATGGCGGCGTCCGGTTCGTCGTGGCGCGACTTGTGTTGATAAATACTTGACAGGCGCATGTCGCCAGTCTAGCGTGGCCTCAGCGCTCCCGTCGAGAGGGAGCCTCTGGAGGGCATGCGACATGTCTAGGAACCCGCGCCTGCGTCTGCGCCTCTTCGCTTCTGCGCTGCTGGCTGCCATGGCGACAGCTGCGATCAGCGTCGGTACTGCTCTTGCCGGCAGCGGTGGACCGCCGATCCCGCGCTAGTGCCCGCACGGCCGTTGTGCCGCTGGCCTGACCGTTACGAGGAAGTCCCGCTGTCCCTTGACAGCGCTCGGGCGCGACAAGAAAGGGGCCCCGGTCGGAGAAGGCCGGGGCCTCCTCTTCGCCGGTCAGCACGGGCCTGTCGACGATCAGGCGCAGCGCCACCCGGCGGATGGGGCCTCGCAATGGCTGCCCCTCCGATCGCCGCAGCGGCTCCCGACACTATGGCAAGATGGTGTCCGAGCGGGGTAGGTGTACCTGGCTCAGCGAGCCTCGGGGCCGTCTGCGCAGAGAAAGGCTTCCAGCTGGGCGACTGCGCCTCGCAGCGCATCGTTGGCCCGACTCCACACCCGCCATTTGGCGCAGGTACTCTCCGACCACCCGGAGAGGGCCCCCAGAGCAAGGTCGAACGGCTGGAGAAAGGCGCGCGATTCCGAGTTTCGAGTCGCGACAACCCGAGCAGTCAAACGCCGGAACTCGACGACATCCATGAAACCTCCCGCAGCGGACGGGACCGCCTGGCGGAGTGACCAGACTCACACCGGCGTGCCTCCCGATTCCGGGCGACAGGGCCGTGAAGCGGCATCGGCTGTCCGCCCATCCCGCTTCAGCTGGTCGCGGCGAGAGCTCTCGTACCTCGGCTGTCCAACTCAGTTGTCGGTGGCGTCGGTGGGAATGAATCACCTACGGCTTGACACGGACGATGCCGTCGCGGTGCGGAATCTCCTCAGGATGACTTCATGCCGGACGCCCAGGGAATCAATGGTGATGACGGGCTGCCCGGAGATCGCGACGTAGTGGTCGACTCGGTCGGTCACCTCGAAGCGGTCACCACCCCGATGCCGAATGCGGACGTCTGCGTTCCCAGTCCGATCGGCGACGATCCCGGTGACGGGTCCACCTGGCCGGGCGCGGACGAATCCGATCCCCAGCCTCGATCCATGTCCGAGGTTCGTGGTGTGAACGACGTCCATGACGGCGACCACGTACCCGCGAGTTCGATCCCGATACAACGCGAGGAGCGCCGCGAGGAGCCCTCCGAGTGACAGGAACCCGAGAAGTCCGAGAATTCGAGGAATGACCGGGTTGCACTCGAGGAGCGATCCGCATGGCCGTACGGCGTCCGACGCCTCTGACGGGTCGCTGAGGCCGGCGGCATTTGCGGCGAATGCCCGGCACACGTACTCCATGGTGTTCGTAAGGTTCCCGATCTCGGCCGTCGTGATCCCGGAGGAGGCGACGTCGATTCGGGCAGGCCACGTACGGCCCTGGTCGCCCGAGCATTCGTACCGATAGCCCGACACGAGCAACGCGTCTTCGGCCGGCACCTGGATCCGCACCGCGCGGTCCAGGGCCTCAACGGCCGGCTTCCCAGGCGCCGCCGGGCGCCCGACGGGCGTGGCGGTCGTGGGCGCGGCAGTCCACGAGCCTTCCGATGTCGCGTCGACGGCCGCCACCGCACACTCGTAGGCCGCGCCGTTCGTGAGTCCTTCGACAACGGCCGATGTCTCGAGCGATGCGCCCTCTCCCGATTCCGTCCACTCGCCCTCGCCCGAGCGGCAGCGGATCCGGTAGTCGACGATCGGCTCCGGCGTCGTGGCAGGAACGATCCACGCCACCTCGATCCGGCCGTCGCCGGGTGTGAGCCTGACGCCGCGGACCGCGCCCGGCGTCGGCATCGGGGTCGGTGTTGGCACCGGGGTGGGTGTCGACGAGGGCGTCGGGGTCGGCGCGACCGTGAAGGTGCAGGTGACGTCCTGGAGCGCGACGGCGACAGCGTTGCCGGCATCATCAGGTGACTCGAACACGACCTGCGGCCAATCGAACTGCGCCCCGCTGACGCAGGCGGGCATCTCGCGGATGATCCGCAGGTTGACAAGACCGCTTTCGAGCGCGTCGCGTTCAGTCGGCCTGAGGCCCATACCGACCGGCAGCAGCACGAACGGCGACCGGCTCCCGAAGAGCCTGTCGCGCGCCGGTTGCACCTGGCTGACGGGCACCCCTTGGACGTCGTGCTTTCCGTCGGTGAACAGGATCAGCGCCGGCCGGACGGCGTCCACGGCAAGGTGCCGGGCCGCCCGCTCCATTGCGGCGACGTAGTTCGTCGCGACGCCGATCTTCCGGGTGAGAGCGGGATCCAGGCCCCTCCGGTACGCCTTGGCGACGCTTCTGAGGCAATCGGCGAAGCGTGCGACGGTATGAGGGCCTTCGATCAGCTTCAAGTTTACACAGCCTGAATAGTCGGCGGCGCGCGTGGCGAACTGGACGATGGTCACGATTGCGTCGCCGGCAACGAGGTCCGACGACGTCGCGTCGACGCGATCCGCGATCCGGTCCAGGGCGGCGGCGAAGCGGTTCCGGTTCGCGACGTCCTCGAGGATTGAAGCGGAAAAGTCGAGGACGAGGACGACCTCGGATCGATCCGGGGGTGTTTGCGCGAGCGAGTCCGGCGCAAGGTGGCCCGCAAACAGGAGCGCCCCGACGACGAGCATGACGACGGTGAGCGCCGCCGACCGGAGGCGGCTCATATCTCCTCCTCTGCGCCCAATTCCCCCGCCATCAGCTTATCCCGATGACGGAGAGCGAGAATCCTCTGGCGCCGACTTACCCCTCCCGAGCTCGGTTTCGCCAGGCAAGGACATCAATTCCAAGGTCCCCAATGGCAGGGAGGCATCGACCGCCGTCGACGGGCAAGGGCTCGCCCCAAGAAGGCACCATGCTCGTCCCGACACGGCGTAGATGGTGCCAGCGCGCACCGGGATTTGGACCGGGCCGCGTACGATCGACCCTCACCCTCGATCCATCCTTGACCGCGCTACGCACCAGGCTCCTCGATTCCTCCGGGTTGTCGCCGACGAAGAGCTCCGCGACGATCCGTTCGCCGCCAAGGTCTGTCGCAGTTCTTCCTCTGAACTGCGATTGGCTGGCAGGCCGGCTTTCGAACCCGCGTTGCGATTCCAGACAACAAGGGTCGACCCGGTATTCCCCTCGCTCGCGCTGCCGGCGATGTAATCGGACGAGGCCAAGGAGACATGCCAGCCCCATCAGGTAGGAGGCCGCGACCTCGGTCGACCTCGGCCTCGTCGCCCTCGTCGGCCCGAGCCGGTTCGTCCAAGGCCACCATTGAGAAGGCACGCGACGGTGGTCCGCCGGAGGAGCGGATCTCGGACCTCGATCGAGACGAGGCGAGATGAGCCGAGAATCCATAGAAGACGACGCAAGTAAGGACATGGCCGCTGGGCGGGGACCCGCGCCAGCAGCACATCAACATCGAAGCACGTCGCGCCCATCGCACGCACCGGCGCATCGCAGATTGCGACCGCCACGATCTGCTTGTCGTGAACGCATGAGCGACGTTCCGAAAGGGCAGCCCAGCGGCCGCATACCGTCCCGTGCGCAGACGCTCCCGCGCTCAAGCCCTCCCGCCAACACCCCCGAAAGGCGGTCGTTTCGGGGACTCCGTTCGGCTCAGCTAATCCTCAGAGCCCGGTGGTCCCGACTGCAGGCCATCCGTGCGAAGGCGGGAGAAGAGCACCATGTCCCACCGTCCACCGTGGCGGCGATCGTGTTGACGAAGGAGGCCTTCCTGCAGGAAGCCTGCCTTGGTCGCCACGCGTAGAGAGGCGTCATTCGTCGGCTCGATGTACAACTCCATGCGCACAATACCCAGGCCATCGAACGCGTACCGGCACACCAGTTCAACCGAGCGAGTTGCGTACCCTCGACGCCGGTACGGCGGGAAGACCCAGTACGACAGCTCGGCGATCTCGCTGTCGTCAGGACGGATTTCGAGCACGCAGCCGCCCACCAACCTTCGCGTCCCCGTCTCTCGGACAGCGAAAGACCGTCCGGATCCGCCAAGTTGCCACTGCTTCTGCCAGTGTCTGATCTGGTCTGCGATGTCTCGCCTGGTGAAAGGGCCTGGGAGATCAGATCGGCGCACGTAGTCGTTATCCTCGCCGGCCCACAGTGAGTCGACGTCGGCGTCAGTGAAGCGATCCAACAGCACGACACCATCGGTGAGCGGCAACGCGTCCGGGTCCTGAGTCACGACGATCCTCTCCGCGACGATTCAGGGACACGTACCTGTCGGAGCACAGTGGGGCAGCGTTGGATTGGCTCGCGAACATCTCGGCCCCAAGAGCAGGTCATGCCGGCCGAGACCGGGTCGCCCGACCATGGTCGCCTGGCCATCGCTGGCCGCTCGTGAGGGGAGGCCGGCTGAGCGGGCCTCCCGTGGCTTGGTACGCGGTGGATGGCCAGGTCGGGATCGCCGCGTCAGATCAGGTCGGCAATCGCCTCTTTCCACGCGACCATTGAGCGGGTGACCCCGGCGTCGATCGCGGCGCTGACGACGCCGACGCCATCGAGGCAGACGCCGGCCCGCATGGTCAGGCGCTCGAACTCCGGCGCCCCGCTGAGCCGCCCCAGCTTCTCGGGATCGCCGCGCAGCAGCGCGAAGCCGCCCAGGTCGCCGCCGTGGGAGGCCAGGAGCACCAGCTCGACGCTCTCGATCTCGCCCGCCTCCTGGAGCGCGTTCCAGTACCCAACCGCTTCCTCGAACACCTTGCCCGCCGCGGCTTCCTTGCCGGCGCGCGGCGAGCCCCAGCCGATGAACAACCCGAACTCGGCCACAGAGATGCCCTCCTAGGAACTCATCCTGCGGGTCGGTCTCGCCAGTGGCTCGGCGCGGTCCCGGCGGCCGGGTGCGGGCCGCGCGTCGATGCTCCCCGTAGTGCCGGGCAAGTGTGTGTCGGGCGGTCGAGGAGGAGAAGTGCCGTCGGTCACGTCGCGTCGGGGTGGCCTGCCGTGCCAGTCGACTGGACGGCCAGGCCGCCTGGGTTGCTCGCAGGTGAATCGCGAAGCGAAGATAGACGACGCGCCTCGATACCTGGCCGACTGCAGCGTGCCACACTCGCGCGGCGATGCGCGCGCTCACCGGGATGGGGCTTCTCTCCGCCGCCGTGCTGCTCTCGCAGGTGGCGCTGATCCGGGTCTTCTCGATCGCGCAGTTCTACCACTTCGCCTTCCTGGTGATCGGCCTCGCACTCCTCGGCTTCGGGGCGAGCGGCTCCCTCCTGGCGCTCTGGCCGCGACTGCGCGCCCCCGCGTGGTGGCCCTGGTACGCGCTCGGCTTCGCGCTCGCCACCCCGCTCGCCTACCTCCTCGTCAACGCGCTTCCCTTCGACTCGTACGCGATCGCCTGGGACCAGACCCAGCTTGCCCTCCTGGTCGCCTACCTGCTGGTGCTGGCGGCGCCGTTCGTCTTCGCCGGCGCGCTCGTCGGGGCGATGCTGAGCGGCGAGCCCGAGCGCGCGGGGCGGATCTATGCGGCGAACCTCGCCGGGTCGGCGGTCGGCGCCGTGGTCGCGCCGCTGGCGCTCTCCTGGCTCGGCAGCGAGCGCGCCGTCCTGATCTGTGCCGTCCTCGGGGCGGGCGCCGCCCTGATCCTCGCCGGAGCGGCACGCCGGGCGACCGGATCGGCGACCGCCGCCCTCGTCGTGGCCCTCGCGCTCCTCGCCGTCTTCCCGCCGCAGTTCGAGCTCCAGCTCTCGCCCTACAAGCGGCTCAGCCAGATGCGTCTCGACCCCGCCGCGACGCTCCTCGCCACCCGCCAGGACGCCACGGCGCGCCTCGACATCGTAGAGAGCTCTACCATTCACTCGGCGCCGGGCCTCAGCCTTGGCTACCTGGGCGATCTGCCCGTGCAGACCGGTCTGGTCATCGACGGCGACGCGCTGCTTCCCGTCCCGCAACACGGCCCCGCCACGGCCGCGCTGGCGCGATCAGTGCCGGTCGCCGTCGCCCACGCGATCCGGCCCGGGGGCCGCGTCCTCCTGCTCGGTTCTGGCGGGGGGATCGACGCCTGGGCGGCGCTGGAGAGCGGCGCGACCGAGGTCACGATCGTCGAGCCGAACCGTCTCGTCCACGAGGCGCTTGTTGGCGATCTGCGGGCCTGGTCGGGGCTGGCCGACGACCCGCGCATCCGACTCGAGCACGAGCAGCTGCGCACCTTCGCGCAGCGGAGCGACGAGCGCTTCGACCTGGTCGAGCTGGCGCTCGTCGACAACTACCGGCCGGTCTCGTCGGGCGCCTTCACCCTCACTGAGAACTACACGCTGACGGTCGAGGCGGTCCGGAGCTACCTGCGCCTGTGCGACCGCGACGGGATCCTCGTCCTGACCCGCTGGATCCAGTCGCCGCCGAGCGAGTTGCTGCGGACGCTCGGGCTCGCCGTCGAGGCGCTCGATGGCCGGCCACCGCTCGAGCACATCGTCGCCTTCCGCTCGTTCCAGACCGTCACGTTCATCATCAAACCGGTGCCGTTCACGCCCGACGAGACGGCGCGGCTTCTGGAGGCGATCGACCGCCTCCGCTACGACCTGGTCCTGGCGCCGACGATGCCGCCCGAGATGCTGAACCGCTACGCCCGCCTGGAGCGGCCGATCGACCACGAGCTGGCGGTCGCGCTCGCGACGGCATCCGACCGCCCCGCCTTCTACGCGGCCTACGACTTCGAGATCAGCCCGCCGACCGACGATCGGCCCTTCTTCTTCCACTTCTTCCGCTGGGAGCAGACGTCCGAGGTCCTCGAGAACCTGGGCCGGCGCTGGCAGCCGTTCGGGGGGAGCGGCTACCTCGCCCTCGTCGCGCTGCTCGTCTTCGCCGCCGCAGCGGCCGCGATCTTCGTCGTCGCTCCGATCGCGCTCCGCTCGGGGTTCCGCGCGGCGTTCCGGCGCGCGGGTGCCCGGCGCGCCGCCCGAACGCTCGGCTACTTCACGGCGATCGGTCTCGCCTACCTCTTCGTCGAGGTGGCGCTGATCCAGCGCTTCATCCTGGTGCTCGGCCATCCCACGCTCGCCCTGGCGGTCGTCGTCGGGGCGCTCCTCCTCGCCTCGGGCGTCGGCAGCTGGCTCTCGCCGCGCATCCCCTGGCGCGGCGCCATCGTGGCGCTGGCGCTGCTGCTCGCCCTCTACCCCTGGCTGACCGGGCTCGTCACGCCGGCACTGCTGGCGGCCCCGCTCGCCCTGCGTCTGGGCGCGGTCGTCGCGCTGATCGCGCCGGTCGGGCTCCTGATGGGCGTGCCATTCGCGCGAGGGATCGGCGCGCTGGGCGACGCCGACGCCCTCGTCCCGTGGGCCTGGGCGGCCAACGGGAGCGCCTCGGTCGTCAGCGCGGTGGCGGCGGCGATGCTCGCGCTCTCGTTCGGTTTCACGCCGGTCCTCGTCGGCGCCGGCGCGCTCTACCTGGTCGCCGCCACCCTCAGCCTTCCTCGCGCGTCAGCGGCACGAACCTGACCTCGAGGACCCGTTCCATGGCCACCTCGTCGCCCTGGCGAGTGACCAGCCAGAGGACCTGCACGTCGCCCACCGGCCCGATCGGGATGACCAGCCGGCCGCCGTCCGGGTCGAGCTGGGCGACGAGCGGCGGCGGCAGGTGGTCGGGCGCGGCGGTCACGATGATCGCGTCGTAGGGGGCATGCTCCTCCCAGCCGAAGTAGCCATCGCGGCGGTCGATCCGGACGTCCCCATAGCCGAGCCGGTCAAGGACGACGCGGGCGATCCCCGCCAGCTCGGGGATGATCTCGACCGAGTAGACCTCGGGCGTCAGCTCGCGCAAGATCGCCGCCTGGTAGCCCGAGCCGGTCCCGATCTCGAGGACCCGGTCCCCTTCGTCGAGCCGGAGCAGCTCGGTCATCATCGCCACCAGCGACGGCTGCGAGATCGTCTGGCCGTGGCCGATCGGCAGCGGGTGGTCCGAGTAGGCGGCGCCGAGCCACTGGGTCGGCACGAAGCTGTGGCGCGGTACGGCGCGCATGGCGGCGATGACGCGCGCGTCGGTGACGCGCGGCGCGATGTAGCTGTCGACCAGCTGGTCGCGCTGCCGGCGCATCTCGTCGCTGTCGGCAAAGTCGCGGTCGACACCGGAGGGGATCGGGCTCGCTGCCGAACCGCAGCCCGCGGTCGCGAGCACCAGCGCAATGACGACTGCCACCAGCTTCATCGGGTCGCCTCCGCCTCTAGCGTAGTCCGACGGCGGCGAAGGCGACGGCGACGAACAGCGGAGCGGAACGTTCCTGGCTCGGCGCCGCGTGGCCGGTGCTTCGGGCCCGGCGTCCCGGGACCGCCTTGCGTTCAATGCACCACCGGGCGAGGGGTTGCCGCCCGTCGGCAGGTTCTCGGCGATCCAACGCATCTATGAAGGAGCGGGCTGCGTCAAGGGGG